>JAGWRL010000112.1 GCA_028876585.1 Pseudomonadota bacterium
GGAAGCGCAACGGTCTGCGCCGATTCGTGCTGCTGGTCGTGCTGCCGGCGATCGCGCTGGTCGGCGGCCTCGCCTGGTGGCTGACGGGCGGGCGCTACATCTCGACCGACAACGCCTATGTCGGCGCCGACAAGGCGCTGGTCACGCCCTACATCACCGGCCCGATCATCGCCGTGCATGTCAAGGAAGGCCAGCACGTCAAGGTCGGCGATCCGCTGTTCGACATCGACCCGGCGCCCTACGAGACGGCGCTGGCGCTGGCCAAGGGCCGGCTCGCCGCCGCGCAGGTCGCCTTCGCCAATCTGCGCCAGAGCTATCTCTCCAACGTCGATCAGATCAAGATGGGCGAGCAGTCGGTCAAGCTGCGGCAGGCCGACTTCGACCGCAAGCGCACGCTGGCCGAAAGCCACTTCGGCACCCGCGCCGACGAGGACACCTCCGGCGCCGCGCTGGTGCAGGCCAGGCAGATCCTGGAATTCGTCAAGGCGCAGCAGGAGACCGTCAAGGTCAAGCTCGGCGGCGGTCCGGACGCGACGATCGACTCCTTCCCCGACTATATGCAGGCGAAAGCCGGCGTCGACGACGCCGAGCGCAACCTGAGATACACCCATGTCGTGGCCTCGATCGAAGGCGTCGCGACCCAGGTCGCCAATATCGAACTCGGCCGCGTCGCGCCCGCCGGTCAGGCCGTGTTCGCAATCGTCGCCGACAGCGGGCTGTGGGTCGACGCCAACCCGAAGGAATCCGACCTCACTTATGTCCAGCGCGGCCTGCCCGCGACGGTGACGGTCGACACCTTTCCCGATCGCGAGTGGAAGGGCCGCGTCTGTTCGATCGCGCCCGGCACCGGCGCGCAATTCGCCATCCTGCCGCCGCAGAACGCCAGCGGCAACTGGGTCAAGGTGGTGCAGCGCGTGCCGCTGCGCTTCTGCTTCGACGCCGATCAGGACACCAGCGGCCTGCGCGCCGGCATGAGCGCCGACGTCTCGATCGACACCGGACGCTCGCGCAGCCTGGCGGGGTTGCGGGCCTCGCTGGTCGGCTGGGCGAAATCGTGGGTCGAGCCGGCCAGGGCGGCGAACGCGAAATGAGCCCGGTCAGCCCGCTCGAACGGGGGCTTTTGACCGTCTGCGTGATGATGGCCACCATCATGCAGGCGCTCGACACGACCATCGCCAATGTCGCCCTGCCCTATATGCAGGGTTCGCTGTCGACGACGCAGGATCAGGTCAACTGGGTGTTGACCTCCTACATCGTCGCGGCGGCGATCATGACCTCCCCGCTCGGCTGGACCGCGATGCGGTTCGGGCGCAAGAAACTGTTCATCGTCTGCGCCGCCGGCTTCACGCTCGCCTCGATGCTGTGCGGCGTCGCGCAGACGATCGAGCAGATGGTCGCCTTCCGTCTGTTGCAGGGCGTGTTCGGCGCGGCGCTGGTGCCGTTGAGCCAGGCGGTGATGCTCGACGTCTATCCCCCTGATATGCGCGGCAAGGCGATGGCGATCTGGGGCATGGGCGTCATGCTCGGCCCGATCATGGGGCCGACGCTCGGCGGCTGGTTGACCGAGAACTACACCTGGCGCTGGGTGTTCTTCGTCAACCTGCCGTTCGGCGTCCTCACCGTGCTCGGCCTCAGCGCATTCATGCGCGAGACGCCGACCAAGCGCGACCTGCCGTTCTCCTGGTTCGGCTTCCTCACGCTGTCGCTGGGCATCGGCGCGTTGCAGATGATGCTCGACCGGGGACAGGAGCAAAGCTGGTTCGAGTCGAACGAGATCATCGTCGAGGCGATTCTCTCCTGCGTCGGCTTCTATTTCTTCTTCGCCGACGCGCTGACTTCGCAGCGCCCCTTCATCCCGCTGCGCATCTTCCGCGACTGGAATTTCTCGATCGCGCTGATCTTCATGTTCCTGATCGGCATCATCCTGCTCGCCACCATGGCGCTGGTGACGCCCTTCATCCAGAACCTGATGGGCTATCCCGTGCTGACCAGCGGCTACCTGCTGGGCACGCGCGGCATCGGCACGTTCTTCGCGATGATGATGGTGGGGCGTCTGTCCGGCAAGGTCGACGCCCGGCTGATGATCTTCGTCGGGCTGACGCTGGCGACCGGGTCGCTCTACGAGATGGTCGGCTGGACGGCGGACGTGCCGGCGCGGGTGGTGGCGATCGACAGCGTCGTGCAGGGGGTCGGGCTCGGCTTCGTGTTCGTGCCGCTCAACACCATCGCGTTCGCGACGCTGCCGGGCGAAATCCGCACCGACGGCGCGGCGCTGTGGACGCTGATCCGCAACCTCGGCTCCTCGGTCGGCATCAGCCTGGTGATCGCCAGCCTTACCAACAACATGACCAAGTTTCACAGCCAGCTGGCCGAATTCATCAACCCGTTCAACAATGCGCTGTCGATGCCCGGCGCGGTGGGCAAAATCGCGCTGTCGGGCCAGGGCCTGGCCGCCGTCGACGGCATGGTGTCGCAGCAGGCGGCGGTGATGGCCTATTCCAACGCCTTTCTGGCGATGACCTATGTCTCGCTCGCCGCCTTCCCGCTGCTGGCGCTGATCCGCGGGACGCCACGGCCGGCCGCCGGGCCGGCCAAGCCCGAAGACGCCGCCCATGCGGTGATGGACTGAAATCAGCCTCAGGCCTCGATGGGTTCGCCCCATGGATGGCCGATGATGATGAACGGCGTCGTCAGTCGCGAGCCGAACGCCACCAGCGCCTCCTCGGCGGCGATCATCGCCAGCCGCAGCGCGGCGCTGAGGTTGGACAGGAACTGCGACACCCAGAGCCGCACCGCGGCGATGAAGCCTCCGGTGATGGTCTTGATGTTGTTCTTGATGTCGTCGGCGGTGACCGGCATCTGGCGGATCAGGGACATCGTCTGCTGCTCCGCCTGCGCCGCGCTCGGCATCACCGTCGGCTCGACGCCCGGCGCGAGCTGGCTGCGCAGCGCCATCGTCTTGAGCTGCTCCGAGGGCAGCGAGTTGACGGTGCGCGCCACGTTGGACCCCGCGCCGCCCTCGAAGAAGGTGACCCCGCTGAGGCGGCTGGGGTCGGTCTGGCGCAGGGAATTGGCGCTCGTCAGGGTCTGGCTCAGCGCGGCGCGAATGTTGCTGGTGCGCGCGAACACGTTGGTTTGCAGGATGTCCTTGAGCCGCGCGCCGGCGGCCGGGTTTTGCAGCCGGATGACTTCGACGGCGGTTCGCACCGCGTTCTCGGTGCGGGTCATGAACACGAGTTGATCGCTCAGCGCCTTGGCGTGGTTGGCCGCCCCGCCGCCGACCCAGGTCGCGCCCTGCGCCTCCACCAACGCCGCCTCCATGGTGCCCTGACTGTAGGCGAACAGGTTGAGCGCCTTCAACAGGTCGAGCACCGCATCGAGCAGATTGATGAAATCGATCCCCGACACGTCGGCCATGACTACCCCCTTTGCCGGAAGCTGTACTCGCGCAACAGATAGGCCTCGCTGACCGGCAGGTCCTGCGCCTCGTCGTCATCGGTGATCGTCGAGACGTAGGACGAGGCGAATCCGATGGCGATCAGGCTCGTCGCTTCGACCAGATAGGGTTGCGCGAACGCCTGAAGGGCGCGGAAAGTCCGCCCGCCCACATCGACGCGGCCGTCGACCCAGCCGGTCGTCTTCTGGAACTCCTCGATCGCGCGAACCGTCTGTGGCCCGCAACGGCCGTCCTCCGCGATCTCCGTGAGCTTGCGGCTCTGGCGCCAGACGTTGAGCATGATCTGCACGAGATAGACGTCGCGCCGGTCGTTGCGGCCGCCGCCTCCGACGGAACCTTGAATCTGCATAATGCAAACCTCCGGGCCGAGGCCGCGGCGCGGATCGCCGGTTGCCGGATCAGGCGCGCGCCGCGAGGAACGCCCTCATATAGAACAGCGACTGCGCCGGCGCATGCGCATATTCGCGCCCGACCGGGCAGGCGCGCCGCGCCGCGCAGCCCTCCTCCCGGCAAGCGCCGCCCGCGCGCATGAATCCCGCGCAGGCGTCGGGGTCGAAGCCGGCGGGCGAAAACGCGCCAACCGGGCAGGTGGAAAGGCAGGGCTTCTGCGCGCAATTCGCGCAAGGGCTCGCCGCTTCGGGTCTGGCCGGCAAATCGAGCGGTTCCGCGAAAGCCAGCGCGCCGCGATAATTGTGCCAAAGCCCAAAGCGGGGATGGATCAGCAGTCCGAGCGGCGAGGGAAACACCGGCTCGGCGCGGCGCGCCCAGGCCTGGAACGGCCAGTACGGCGGCCCGTCGAACGGAAACAGCGGCTCACCGCCGAGACGCGCGCCCAGCGCCGAAATCACACGCCGGCTCCAGCGGTCGAGCGGATGGGCGAGCCCGTCGGCCGCCTCCGGCGAAGCGGCGAACACCGGCCATTGCTCTGCCCCGGTAAAGCCTAACAGCAGCAGCGTGCGCGCCCGCAACAGCGGCCCGATCCGCTCCTCGTCACGCAAAAGAAAGCCGCCGCGCAGCGCCAGCCCCGCCGCCTCGGCCGCCTCCCGCATTTGGGCAAGGCTGAACGTCATGGCGCTTGGTAGCGGAAGACGGCGCGATGGCGGGCGCGGGCGCCGGGCGCGAGCCTCCGCATCGACGGCTTTTCATCGAGATCGCCGCTGAAACCGACGGGATCGCCGTAGCCGGTCCAGGCTTCCAGGCACAGGAACGGCGCGGGCGGCCGGCTCCACAAGGCGACATGGGGGAAATCGTCGAGCGTCATCTCCAGCGCCGAGCCGTCGCCCGGCTCGAACCGCAGCGCCCGGCTGGCGAGGTTGAGGAAGCACAAAGCCTCGCGCGCCAGCAGCGCGTCGTCGAGCGGCAGATTGCGCCCGTCCTGCAACGGGATCGCGCGCGTCTGGTCGGAAAACAGCCCGCCCGGCGCGATCACGGGAACCTCGGCGCGCTCTGCTGCTGCGAACCGCACCCAGGCGCCTTCATGCGGCGGGCCCCACGCGAAGCCGGGATGCAGCCCGCAGGCGTAAGGCATCGCCGCATCGCCGGAATTTGCGATTTCGAGCGCGATTTCAAACCCGTCGTCGGCGAGGCGATATTCGACC
>JAGWRL010000113.1 GCA_028876585.1 Pseudomonadota bacterium
TCGGCGACCACGGCGCCCGGCAGGTTACGGCCGCCGACCTTGATGATAGAACGCGGATACGCCGACCCGATCCGCTGCGCGATGGCGCCGACGCGAAATTCACGCACGAACTCGACGCCTTCGGCGAGTTGGATCGACACGCTCGGCGCCGCGAACAGGCGCGCGCAGGTTTCCGCGATGAATTGCAGCGCCTTGTCGGCGTCGCCGGGGGCGCCGGCGATGACGCGCAGGATTTCGGAGGTCGCGGTCTGGCGTTCGAGCGCCTGCTCGACATCGCGCGTCTTGGCTTGCACAGCCTCGAACAGGCGCACATTCTGAATGGCGATGACCGCCTGATCGGCGAAGGTGCGCACCAGCTCGACGGCGCGATCCGAGAACAGGCCCGGCTCCGGCTTGCCGAGTACGAACACGCCTTCGATCTCGCCGTCGCGCAGCAGCGGCACGCCGAGCAAAGCCCGCATATTCATGCGCTGCGCGGGCGCCACCTGAAACTCCGGGTCCGCCTCGTTGTCGGGAATTTGCTCGACGCGGCCGGAGAGCGCGACGCGCCCGGTGATGCTGTCGCGCCCGGGCCGACGCGGGCTTCGGTTGCGCGAGTCCTGCCCCGCGACCTCGGCGGCGAAAGCCGCTGCGGCGCGGAACACGTCGCCATCCCTAAGGTAAATGACGCCGTCGTTCGCGCACAGCCGCACCGCCGAATCCACCAGCGTCTGAAGCACGGTCTTCAACCCGAACGCAGAGCGGCTGATGACTTTCAACACATCCGCGGTCGCCGTCTGCTGCGCCAGCGCCTCGTTGAGATCGCGCGTGCGCGCCTCGACCTTGGCCTCCAAATTCTCGTAGCTCTCCTGCAACCGCTCGGCCATGCGGTTGAAGCCGCCGGCCAGCGCCTCGATCTCGTCGCCGGTGCGGATGTCGAGCCGCTGCGCGAGATCGCCGGAGCCGAGCTTTTCGGCGCCGGCCTGCAACAGCCGGATCGGCGCCGCCATCCGCCGCGCGAGCGCGACGCCGCTCACCGCCGCCAGCGTCAGCCCGAGCCCCAATAGCGCCAGCGAGCGCAGCAGCGAACGGTAGGCGGTCGCCAGCGCCTCGGCGAGCGGTTGTTCGACGAACACGGTCCAATGCGTCCTCGGCGCAACGGCGTGCGCCGTCAGCACTGACGCGCCGTCGAGCCAGCGAGCGACCTCGGCCTCGCTCGCCCCGCGCCCGGCGAGCGCGGCCGCGACCTGCGGCAGGGCTGACAGGTCGGTGTCGCGCAGCACGAGGCTGAGATCGGGATGGGCGATCAGGCGGCCGGCGCCATCGACGACATAAGCAAAGCCCTTGTCGCCGACATGGATGGCGCTGACCACATCCCAGATCAGCTTCAGGTTGACGTCGGCGACGGTGACGCCCGGCGGCTTGCCGACATGGGCGAGCGCGACGGTCATATAGGGCTCGGAGCCGCGCCGGAACTCCACCGGTCCAAACCAGATCTTGTCGGCGACGGCGCGCACAAAGCGCGGATCGGCGGAAAAATCCCTGCCAGACCCGACCGCGTCCGGCTCCAGCCGCGACACGGCCAGTTGTTCTTTGCCCTTGCCGTCGAGATAGGCCAGCGCCGTGATCGCCGGCGCCTGGCGCAGCAGGCGGATGAAATCGTAGCGCTGCTGTTCGGGCTTGGCGTAGCCCCATTCGACGCCGGCGGTCCAACCGAGTTCGGTCTGGATCTCGTCCAGGAACACGCCGACCCGCTCGGCCGCCGCGCGCGCTTTCTCGGACTCGACCTCCAGCGCGGCGCGCTTGGCCTGATCATAGGTCAGATAACTATCGACGGCGCCGTTGACGATCAGCACGAAAGCGACGAGGCCGAGAAAGGCGACGGAGAGTTTCGCCGCCAGCGAGACGCGGCCGAGGCGCCGTCGTGACCCCGCCGCCGCCTCGGCGCGTTGGGCGATCGGCGTCACTCGATCACCTCATCGGCGGCGGCGAGCACGGTTGCGGGGATGTCGACGCCGATCGCGCGGGCGGTTTTCAGATTGACGACGGTCTCGAATTTCGTCGCCTGCTCGAATGGGATGTCGCCGGGCTTGGCGCCCTTCAGGATCTTGTCGGCGAAGGCGGCGGCGTTGTGAAAGAGGGCTTTTTGGCTGACGCCGTAGCCGAGCAGCGCGCCCGCCGCCGCTTGGGCCGGCGCACCGACGGCCGGCAAGCCGCGCGTCATGGCGAGCGACGCGATGAGCGCCGCATTGGCCATCAACTGCGCAGTTTCCGTGATCACCATTCCGTCGATCGACGTCATAGCTTTGGCCGAAAAAACGTCGTTGTAGCTGTCCGGGCCGGCGACCTCGATGGGCGACAACTCCAGGTTCAGCGCCCTCGCGGTGGGCGCCAAGATGGCGATATATTGCGGGTTCGCAGCGTAACTGTGAACCAAGAGCACGCCCACGCGCTTCAGCGAAGGAATGATCTGCTTCAGCAGCTCCAGCCTTTTCGCCATCACTTCCGGGGCAAAGATCGCCGAGCCCGTGATGTTGCCGCCGGGATGAGAGAGACTGACGGCGAACCCCTGGCCGACGGGATCGCCAATCGTCCCCACGACGATAGGAATGGTCGCGGTCGCGCGGTGCGCCGCATAAACACCAGGGCCGCCCGTGACGATCACGTCCACTTTCAGGTTTACCAGTTCCTGCGCCAGCCCCGCCAATCGATCCAAGTTTCCATTGGCGAAGCGCCGTTCGAAGGCGACGGTCTTGCCTTCGATATAGCCCAGATCGGCAAACCCGAAGGGATCGTCGCCGAACAGCGCCCGTTCCTGTTCGACGGTGTTGACGAGCAAAATCCCGATCCTGGGGACGCGATCGGCCTGCTGGGCGCGGGCGCGGAGCGGCCATGCCGCCGCCGCCGCCGCGCTCGCCGTCAGGATGAAGTCTCGCCGTCTCATTCGATCACCTCGGCGGCGGCGGCGAGCACCGTTGCGGGGATGTCGACGCCGAGTGCGCGGGCTGTTTTCAGATTGACGACGGTCTCGAACTTCGTCGCCTGCTCGAATGGGATGTCGCCGGCCTTGGCGCCTTTGAGAATTTTGTCGACGAAGGTCGCGGCTTTGCGAAATAGCTCGGGGAAAATCACGGCGTAGCCGAACAACCCGCCGCTGCGCGCGCAGATCGGCGCTCCCCCCGCGAGTATCCGATGTTTGAGCGCCAGCGCCGCGATGACGCCGGCGTCGCGAAAAAAGATCGGCGGGTCGCGGATCACAAATCCGCCAAACCCGTTCGCCGACGCTTTGGCGAAGGCGGCGTCGTATGTCGCCGCGTCCGAGGCCTCGAACAGCTCCAATTCCACGCCCAACGCCTTCGCGCTTTCGCTCATGACCTCGAAGGTGAAGCGCACGATCGGCGCCCTATCGGGCGTAAGCACGCCGGCGCGCGTCAGCGACGGCAGCGCCTGCTTGAGCAGTTCCAGCCGCTTGGCCATCATTTGCGGGAAAAAAACGGCGTTTCCGGTGACGTTTCCGCCGGGATGCGCGAGCGATGCGGCAAGTCCCTCTCCGACGGGATCGGCCGTCGTAGCCGAGACGATCGGTATGACTTTCGTCGCGCGCGCGGCGGCGTCCGCGCCGTTCGCGCCGGTGACGATCAGATCGACGTTGAGGCCAACCAGTTCGGCCGCCAAATTATCGAGGCGCTGAGGGCTGCCGTCGGCGAACCGCTCCTCGACGATCATCGTTCGTCCATCGACATATCCCAGTTCGGCCATCCCCTTGTGAAAGGCGGCGACAAGGCCGATCTCCTGTTCCGCTTGCGCCGAGTTGGCCCAGAGCATGCCGATGCGCGGCATTTTGCTCGCTTGGGCGCGCGCCGGAACGGGCCAGCCCACGGCCGCGCCGGCGCCCAAAAGAAATTCGCGCCGCTTCATGCGATCGCCCTTTTGCTCATGACCCGGCGCCCCCCTTCGGCAGGGTGACGATGAATTCGGTGAAGGCGCCGGAGGCCGTCTCAACCTCTATCATCCCGCCATGCTGCTTGACGACGATGTCATGGGTCAGGCTCAAGCCCAGCCCCGTGCCCTCGCCCGCCGGCTTGGTGGTGAAAAACGGGTTGAACATCTTCGCGCGCACGTCGTCGGGAACGCCCGCGCCGTTGTCGCGAATGCGAATCTCGACCCGGTCTCCAACCAAACGCGTGGAGGCTTTCAGCGTCGGCTGATAGTCCGGCCCTTCTGTCTCCCTTCGCTTGGCGGTCGCATAGAAACTGTTGGCGATGAGATTGAGCAGCGCCCGCGTGACCTCCTGCAAATAGAGATCGGCCTCGCCGCATTCGGGGTCCAGCGCCTTCTCGATGGTGACGTTGAAGCCCGGCTTTTCGGCGCGGGCGCCGTGATAGGCCAGATTGAGCGCCTCCTCGACCATGCCGTTGACGTTCACGAGGGCGCGTTCGCCCGAGCCTTCGCGCGAATGCAGCAGCATGTTCTTCACGATCGAATCTGCGCGCCGGCCGTGATGCACGACCTTCTCCAGATTGGAATCAATCAGCCCCGTCAGCTCCTCGACGTCGCTGGTCTCGCCCCGAGCCAGCGCCTCTCTCATCTCGGCGATCAGATCGCGCGAAAGCGCCGCGAAATTGTTGACGAAATTGAGCGGGTTCTTGATCTCGTGGGCGATGCCGGCGGTGAGCTGGCCCAGCGACGCGAGCTTTTCCGACTGCACCAGCCTGTCCTGCGCCTTGCGCAGGTCGGCGAGCGACTGTTCCAATTCGCGCGTGCGCGCTTGCACTTCCCCAAACAGCCGCGCGTTCTCGATGGCGATCACCGCCTGATCGGCGAAGGCGCTGAGGGAGGCGATCTCCGCCTCGGAGAAGGGCCGCTTCGGCCGTCGCGCGACCACCAGCGAGCCAACGCCGCGCTCGCCCGAGATCATCGGCGCATAAAGCGTCGTCAGGCCGCCGTAAGCGCGCACCGCCGCCCGCTTGTGCTCCGGCAGGCCGGCAACCTCGGCGAGATCGGCAATGTGGACCGGACGCCGCGCGGCGATGGCCCGGCCGGTGGAGCTTCCCGCCAGCGGCGTCGCGTCCGTGCCCCAGTCGCCGTCGGCGAAGCCGCGCCCAGCGGCGCCCTTGGCCATGTCGCCATCGACCAGATAGATCGCCGCGCCATAGGGGCCGAACAGGCGTTGGCAGGCTTCCAGAATGGCGTCGAACACAGGCGCGGCGTCCGCCCCCGACCGGCTCACGATACGCAACACATCGGCCGCCGCCGCCTGTTCCCGTCGCGCAGCGGTAAGTTCGGTGCGCGCCTCGGCGAGTTCGCGACGCAGCGTCTCGATTTCAGACGCCGACGTCACGCCGTCGCGAAAGTTGTCCAAAGCCTGCCCGCTTCCCCTCACCGCGCTCGCCATTATGCGTAACACATTCGCGCATGGGCGCAATTCGCGTTGCAGCGCTTAACCGGCGCGTTTCGCCCGGCGTCAAACCGACGCCACGACGAGGTCCCGGGTTACGGTGGGGCGCGCTTCGAGGGCTTCGATCAAGAGCCTCGCGTCGTTTTCCCCTGCGATGGCGTCGCCGAGAGCCCGCTCCGCCACGCGGAACGTGGTCTCACCGAGGAGGCGGGCCAACGGCGTGCGGATCTCGTCTTCGCCCGCCTTCGAGGCTGGCGCCGCGCCCGCCACGGGCGACGCCCAACGAGGCCTCCCGCAGCACTTGCATGTGAGGTGCGCTCGCGACGATGATCGCGTCATTGGCGAGACGCGGTTCGTGCGCTTCTATGGCTTCTCCGGGCTTTACGAGCATACGAGCAATCAGCGCCGCGGCAGCGTCGATCCCCCGCGGCATGGCGCGCACGTGGTTCTGGCGGAACGTGTGAACGATAGAGAGAGAGCCGGTCGTCAAGATTAGGCTTGGATCGCGAGCATTGGTTTGGCGGGTTGATCCAGACAGCGGTGGGTTTTGTCGGCGGTTGGGGCGGCTTGTTGACGCAGCGGTTGGGGTTGGCGAGGAAGGCCTGACCGCAATGGACCTGGTCGGGCGGCGTCAGGTCGACGCCGAAGTGGTGATGGTCCTGGTTGCACCCGTCGAAGAAGGCCCGTCAGAAGGTCTTGGCGTCCTGGATGCAGCCGAACCGCTTGGGGAACTGAGGCTGGTGATTGAGGGTCTTGAAGCCGCTTTCCGAGAAGGGGTTGTCGTTGGAGGTGCAGGGCCGGCCGTGCGATCTGGCGGCGCCCAGGTCGGCGAGCCGCAGGGCGGTGACCTTGGCCTTCATGGAGGGGCCTGGATCGGCGTGCAGGGTGAGTTGGCCGGGCGGGACGTCGTGCTTGGCGGCGTTCTCGAGACATCCCAGGACCACACCTGGTTGGGCCTTCAGCGATGGCTCGGGCTTGAGGTAGATGGGGTGGCGCAACTGGCGTCGGCGCTCCTTCACCTCGCCATGCCCCTGGGGGATCCGGTACAGGGTCCGGAGCGAGCAACGATAGAGGCGCTCGTCGAGCAGGCTGGCCTAGACCTCCGCCGGGGCCTGATCGACGAACCGCGGCTCGCGCGGCAGGTCGATGATGTCTTGGCGCTCGTCCGCCGCCTGCGCCCGCGCGGGCTTGGGTCGGAGGCGAACCGTCGCAATCGGCCGCCTCGCCGCAGCCCGGCGGCGATGGAGGCTGGCGCGCGCAGCAGCAGTCCGTCGACGAGCGCCTTGTTCTGGAACGCGATCTCGGCCGCCGGCGGCGGCGGCGTCAAGACGACGTGGAAATAGGGAACCGGCAAAAGCGCGGCTTCGCGCTCAACCAGCCATTGCGCCCGCGCGGCGCCCTGGGGCTTCGGGCAATGGCGATTGCGATATCCCTCACCCGAAGCCCCGCGACCTCCGATACGCGAAACCCTGCGGCATAGGCCCTCGTCAGCGCCACCCGCGCCTTCAGGCTCGAAACCGCTTCCAGAAATCTTGCCGCTTCCTCGGCGCTCAGCACGGTCGGAAGTTTGCGCGGCCCGCGCGCGTGAGGGATCTTTTCCACCAACGTCGCCTGACCCAGGGTTACGCCATGGAAAAACCGCAGCGCGCAGCCGAGTTGGTTCACCGACGACCACGCGAAACCCTTGGCCGCCAATTGCGCCAGATCGGCGCGAATGTCCGCAACGCCGAGCCGATCAGGCGAACGGCCAAAATACAGGCTGAACTTCGACACCGCGTAGAGCCAGGATTGCTGGGTCGCCGGCGGCAGATTGCGGATCGTCATGTCTTCGATCACGCGGCGGCGCAGAGGGTTGGTCACGGCCATCTGAAAGCTCCTGCCTGGGAGTGGGTCGCAACACCCCATCCCCTCAGGCAGGAGCCCCATTGAGCTACGGCCCGGCCAAAGTGCGCCCATACGCCGCGCCGCGCTGGCGCCCCCCGCCGCGATAGCGGCTTCGTTCAGTCCGCGCCTGAAAGACGCCGGCGTGGAGCCATCGGCATGACCAAATCGGGGAGCGCTCCCAGGCGTCGTGATTCAAACGAAATAGCTTCCGGAAAATCCGGGGCGGTTCGCCGCCCAGGTCGTCAGCGCGATCATGATGTCGAGCGTCTGGCGCGACAGATTGGCATTATGCGCCTTCGAGCGCTTCATCCGCTCCTCAGATATGGTCCAGGCGGCATTCTCGAAATCGACCTCATCCCATGTCGCGTCCTGCAACTCGCCCTTGCGCGCCTTGGCCTGTAGATCGAGGCGCATGCCGAGCCGGATGGTCGGCGGCGTCGCCGCCTTCTCGAGCAGCTTGAGCATGATCCGAATTTCGGTTGGCGAGCGCGACCGATCCTTCGGCACGAAGGTCGCGATCGACGCCGGCCCCACATCGTCAGCCGGATTGGCGACTTTCTCACCGTGCAAGATCGCGAAGCCGTAGTGCTTGACGATGTCCCGGACGTGGATCGCCGGCGCGCCCCGCTCGACGAGAGCGCCGCAAAGAGCGCGGAGATCGTCCGGGGTGATCTCGGTCAGCGGCCTGGTTCGCCATCCGGGGCAAAAGCTCGCGCTCGAAGATCGACCGGCGCATTGACCGCGCGCTGTCCGCCATAGGCGCTGCGGTCAGCCATTCCTCGCCGAAGCTCTTGGCTTCCAGGAGCCGGCGCTTTTCCCGCTGCTTTTCGATCGCCGGCGATCGTCCCTCGCCGATCGCCCGCTTGGCGTCGATGCTGAGTTCGCGCGCCCGCGCCAACGATAGGCCCGCTGGCCAGTACTTGCCGAAGGTGACGGTCTCGCGCCGGCCATTCATTCGGCAATCCAGCCGAAATGTGAGGATCCCCGACGGCTTCACGAGCGCCTATACGCCATCCCGGTCCGTCAACTTGCAAATTTTGTCTTTTGGTTTCAGGCTCTAAGGGCTGCATCCGTCAGCATTTTGTCTGTCTCCTCGAAAGAGACCGTCAGAGGCCACTCCTACGAATTCCGAATGAAGACCTCTGCGCCGGAGCCGGCGGGACGCCCGCTCGAGGCGATTGACCGGAATTCGTATCAGACCCTGACGCTTTCGGACGAAATCGGATTTCGCAACGGGGAACCGCAGCGTCAGGGAGTCCGTCAGCGGCGATCTCCGCCGGCCGATAGTCCCCGAACGCTTTTGGACGATTCTATTTTGTTTATCGGTGTGTTCTTGAGGTTTCCCAGACGCTGCGGGATACTCCCGGAGCTGCAAAGCTCATTCCCACTCGATTATCAATAAGCATCATAAGTTATTGAATTAACGCCATTAAAAATATTTTCGGAAGCGATATACCGTCAGGCATCACGACAAAATTGCGGGCTCTTGAAATCATTGGGGTTTTTCGCAATCGCCCCAAAATCGTGCTTTCGGGGACTATCGTCAA
>JAGWRL010000114.1 GCA_028876585.1 Pseudomonadota bacterium
ACTCGGCGACGTCGTGAAGATCAAACACGAGATGAGCTCCTATCCGATCTTCCGCCACAATGGCCGCTATGCGGAAATGGTGACGGCGGAGCTGGCCGGCCGGTTCGAGGCGCCGATCTACGGCATGCTGGCCGTCGATCAGGCGCTCGACAAGATTGATTGGGGCGGCGTCGCCAAGCCGGAGATCGGGTTGCACGGCCAACCGGTCGACGAATCGAGGCCGACGCTGTTGTGGGACGGCGAGTGGGAAGTCACTTATGTCACGTTCCGCGACATGGGCGCGGCGTTCGGCGTGGCCATCCTCGGCATCTATCTGCTGGTGGTGGCGCAATTCGGCTCGTTCACGCTGCCGCTGGTGGTGCTGACGCCGGTGCCGCTGACGTTGATCGGCATCGTGCTCGGCCATTGGGCGCTCGGGGCGCCGTTCACCGCGACCTCGATGATCGGCTTCATCGCGCTGGCCGGCATCATCGTGCGCAATTCCATCCTGCTGGTCGACTTCATCCGCGCCCGGCGGGCGCAGGGCGCGGCTCTGCGGCCGGCGCTGATTGAAGCGGGCGCGACGCGGTTCAAGCCGATCGTGCTGACGGCGGCGGCGGCGGTGATCGGAGCGGCGTTCATCCTGACCGACCCGATCTTTCAAGGGCTGGCGATCTCGCTGGTGTTCGGCCTCGCCTCCTCGACGGCGCTGACGCTGCTGGTCATCCCGGCCATCTATGTAGTGTTGCGCGACGACGAACGGCGTCGTCCGAAGACGGAAGGAACCCAGGCATGACCCCGACCGAATGGCCCGAACTCGCGGCGATGCTGAGCGGCGAGTTGAAACATCTGCGCGGCGGCGCGGGCGAGGTGATGAAGGGGTTCGCCGCCATCGCGCAGGCGGCGCTGAAGCCCGGCGTGCTCGACGTCAAGACCAAGGAGCTGATCGCGCTGGCGATCTCGGTGGCGGTGCGCTGCGACGACTGCATCGCCTTCCACGCCAAGGCGGCGGTCGAGCGCGGCGCGACGCGCGAGGAGATCCTCGAGACGCTGGGCATGGCGATCTACATGGGGGCCGGCCCGTCGGTGATGTACGCCAGCCACGCGCTGGGCGCGGCGACGCAGTTCGCGGCGGCCAAGGAAGATTCAATCAATAAGCAAGCTTCAATCAAGGAGTAGCGGAAATGGGTCTGTTCGATCTGTTCAGGGGCGGCGCGGCGGCTTCGGCCGATGTCGTCTCGCATGCGGAATTGGCGGCGGCGTTGCAGCAGAAGGCCTGCGTGCTGCTCGACGTGCGCGAGCCGCACGAATTTTCCGCCGGCCATGTCGAGGGCGCGAAGAACATGCCGCTGTCGCGCTTCGACCCCAAAGCGTTGCCCAAGGACAAGCCGGTGATCCTGATCTGCCGCTCCGGCGCGCGGTCAGGCGCCGCGCTCTCCCGCGCGCGCGGGGCGGGCCGGGCCGACGTGCGCCATTATCGCGGCGGCGTCATGGGCTGGGCGCAATCGGGCGGCAAACTGGTTTAATCGATCCATAAGGAGGCGAACATGAACTATCACATCTCGCGCATCATCGACGGCGGTTTCGACGCCGCCATCGCCCGCGTCACGGAAGCGCTGAAAGCCGAAGGATTCGGCGTGCTGACGCAGATCGACGTCACCGCCACATTGAAGGCGAAGCTCGACAAGGATTTCCGGCCTTACCGCATCCTCGGCGCCTGCAATCCCAGCCTCGCCTTTCAGGCGCTCAGCGCCGAAGACAAGGTCGGCGTGATGCTGCCGTGCAATGTCGTGGTGCAGCAGCGCGACGACGGCAAAATCGAGATTTCCGCCATCGACCCGGCCGCGCCGATGCATGCGATCGGCAATCCCGCGCTCGACGCGGTCGCCGCCACCGTGCGCGACAAGTTGCAAAAGGTCGTAGCGGCGGCGTGAGGCTTGCGTCGGGTCGACTCTTTTATTAGAACTGACTAATATAAAGAGTTGCGAGCGGCGTCGTGCGGCTCGCTGCGCCCGGGGGAAGCCATGCTGCGCCTGAGACGGCCGGCCGCGCCATGAGCGGCCTCATCGCCTGGATGGGCCTTGAGGGCCGCCTGTCGCCGGCGCAGATGCGCGCCGATGCGCTCGCGGGTCTGACCGGGGCGATCGTCGTGCTGCCGCAAGGGCTGGCCTTCGCCACCATCGCGGGCATGCCGCCGCAATACGGGCTTTACGCCAGCATCGTGCCGACGATCGTCGCGGCGCTGTTCGGTTCGTCCTGGCATCTCGTCGCCGGGCCGAGCACGACGGCGTCGCTGATCCTGTTCGCTTCGCTGACCGAATTCGAGCATGTCGGCACGGCGCGCTACGTCGAACTGGCGCTGACGTTGAGCGCCATGGCGGGCTTGCTGGAACTGACGCTCGGGCTGGCGCGGCTCGGCGCGCTGGTCAATTTCATCTCGCACACTGTCGTCGTCGGCTATACCGCGGGAGTCGGCGTGCTGATCATGACGACGCAGATCCCCAGCCTGCTCGGCGCCAACATCCATCGCGCGCCGGGATTCGTCGGCGCGGCGAAAGTGGCGGCGACGGCGCTGGGCGAGGCCGCTCTGGCGCCAAGTCTGGTCGCGGCGGCGACGCTGGCGGCGGGGATCGCGACGCGGCTGTGGTGGCGCAAAGTGCCCTACATGATCCCGGCGGTGCTGGTCGGCGCCGCCGCCGGCGCGGTGGCGAACGCCTGGGCGCCGGGTTCGGTCTCGATCGTCGGGCCATTGCCGGCGAAACTGCCGCCGCTGTCGGCGCCGAGCCTCGATCCCGCGGTATGGGCGATGCTGCTGCCGACCGCGCTCGCCATCGCCATTTCCGCGCTCAACGAAGTGGTGTCGATCTCGCGCGCCTTGGCGATCCGTTCCGGCCAGCATCTCGACGTCAACAAGGAATTCGTCGCCCAGGGGCTGGCCAATCTGACTGGCTCGCTGTTTTCGTCCTATGTCGTGTCGGGCTCGTTCAACCGCAGCGCGCTCAACTATGATTCGGGCGCGCGGACGCAGTTCTCGGCGTTGTTCGGCGCGCTGATCCTGGCCGCCGTGCTGGTGTTCGCCGCCCCGCTCGCCGCTTATCTGCCGCATGCGACGATGGCCGCCTCGCTCGAACTGGTGGGCTGGAGCCTGATCGACCGCAACAGCCTCGCCCGCATCTGGGACGCCGGCAGAGCCGAGCGCGGCGTGCTGCTGGCGACCGTCGGCGCGGCGCTGTTCGTGCACATCCAGGTCGCGATCCTGGCCGGCGTCGGGCTGTCGCTGCTGGTCTATCTCTATCGCACCTCGCGCCCCGAATTCCGCGCGCGGGCGCCGGCGCGCGACGGGGCGCGCAAATTCGTCGACGCGACGGAGCCCGCCAGCGAATGTCCGCAGGTGCGCTACTTCAGGATGGACGGCTCGCTCTATTTCGGCGCGGTCAACGCGTTCCGCGACGCTTTACGCGGCTGGGCGCGGCAAAGCCCCGGCTGCAAGCGGTTCGCCATCATCATGCGCGGCGTGAATTTCATCGACTTCGCCGGCGCGGAGGCGCTCTCGACCGAGGCGCGGCGGTTGCGCGAGGCCGGCGGGGCGCTGTATCTCGTCAACGTCAAGGAATCGCCGATGCAATATTTGAAAGATCGCGGGCGCATCGCGGAGATCGGCGCGGACAAGGTGTTCGCCTCCAAG
>JAGWRL010000115.1 GCA_028876585.1 Pseudomonadota bacterium
CGCGCCGCGCCGCGCGGCGGCGGCGTCGCCTTCCCCGTTCGTCACCGTCGTCGTGCCGGTATACGAGGATTTCGAGGCGACGCGGGCCTGTCTGGAGGCGCTCGACGCGGCGCGGCCGAACTTCGCGAGCCGCATCCTCGTCGTCGACGACGCCTCGCCCAACGCCGATCTGGCCGCCTATCTCGACGCGCAGGCGGCGCGCGGCGCGTTCGAGCTGATCCGCAACGAGGTCAATCTCGGCTTCGCCGCCTCGGTCAACAAGGCGCTGGCGCGGCGCGAGGCCGGCGACGCGCTGCTGTTGAACGCCGACGCCGTGTTGCCGCCGGGCGCGATCGACCGGCTGCGCGAGCTGAGCCGGTCCAGCCCCGACATCGGCGCGCTGACGCCCTTGTCCAACAATGGCGAATTGACGAGCTACCCGCTGCGCAATCAGGCCAATGCGATGCCCACCGCCGCCGAGATCGCCGCGCTCGACGCGCGGGCGCGGGCGGTCAACGGCGACGCGCTGGTCGATATTCCCAATGGCATCGGGTTCTGCCTCTATGTGACTCAGGCCTGCCTCGACGCCGTCGGCGGCCTGCCGGAGCTTTATGCGCAAGGCTATTACGAGGACGTCGAGTTCTGTCTGGCGGCGCGCGAGCAGGGGTTTCGCAACGTCGCGGCGACCGGCGTCTATGTCGGCCACGCCGGATCGCGCTCGTTCGGGGCGCGCAAGCGCGCGCTGGTGATGCGCAACCTGCAACTGATCGAGGCGCGCTTTCCCGGCTACCGGCTGGAGACGGCCGCCTTCGTCGCGCTCGACCCGCTCAAACCCTATCGCGCCGCGCTCGACGCGGCCTGCCCGCCCGCCGGGCCGGTGACGCTGATCGCCAGCGGACCCGGCGCGGCGGCGGCCTGGGGCGCGCGGCGGGCGCGGCTGTTGAAGGCGCAAGCGCCGGAACAGACGGTGCTGACGGCCTGCGCGCGCGGGCGCGTGCTCGCCCTCGCCGCCGTCGGCGAGGGGGCGCCGCAGTCGCTCGAATTCGACTTCGCGACCGCTTCGGGGGCGGCGGGGTTTCGCGCTTATCTCGACTGGCTCGACCTGCGCCGCGTCGAACTGCTCGATCCCGCCGCGCTGCCGGACGAGGCTCTGTCGCGCCTGCTGGCGCGCGAGGCGGAGATCGACCTGCTGTGCGGCGATTTCGGCTGGTTCTCGACCTCCGCCCCTCCGGCGCGCGGCGATTGCGGCGCGCTCGATTCCGAGGAGCCGTGCGAATCCTGCCGCGCGCCAACGGCGTCGCGGCCGGACGAGGCGAGCGGGCGGCAGGCGCGCCGGCTCAAACTCGGCCGCGCGCTGGAGCGCGCCGGCCGCGTCATCCCGCTCGATCCGCTGGCGGAGAGTTTCGCCCAGCGCGTGTTCAAGGCGCGCGCCGCGCCGTTTGAGGGCGCGCGGGCGCCGTCGGCGGGGCGGGCGGGGCCGCTCGCCCGGCTCGGCGTGCTCTATCCCCATCGCCAGCCGGCGACGGACCGGCTGCTGCTGCGGCTCGCCCGCCGGCTCGCCGCCTCCGGCGCGGACGCCGACATCGTGGTGTTCGGCGAGACGCTCGACGACAATGCGGCGATGGCGACGGGGCGGATGTTCGTCGCCGGACGCGCCAGCCCCGACGATTACCTCGCGCTGGGCGAATATTACGCGGTGGATGGCTGGCTCGCGCCCGATCGCGGCGGCGGCTATGGCGATCTCGAAGCGACGGCGCGCGGCGCGCCGAAGGCTTATTTCGACTGGTCGTTCGGCGCCTTCGCGGTCGAATGGGGCGATCTATCGCTCGATCCCAGGATTTGCGAAGACAAGGCCGCGGCGCGGATCGCGCGCTGGATGAGTGGGGAGCGGACTGGGCCGGGATGAGCATCGCAACGCTGAAAATGGCGCCCCCGGTCGCGCGGGCCCGCGAGAGCGAAGCGCGCCTCGTCTCGCCGCGCGAGATCGCCGGCTTCGTCTACGATCCCGCCGCGCCGGAGCGCCGTTTCGTCGTCGAATTGTGGCTCGACGGCCTTCCCGTCCGGCTCGCCCGCGCCGAATTGTTCGATCCCGAGCGGCTGGCGGCGGGGCAGGGCGACGGCTGCCGCCGCTTCGTGTTCGCGCTCGACGCCGAGAGTTTTGAGGGCGCGCGGGTCGCCGAGGTGCGGCTCGCCAACAGCGACGAACTCGTCGGCGCGCCGCTGATATTGGCGGAGGCGGAAATCGCGCCGCCCTCGGGCGCTTGGGGCGCGGCGCGCTGGGCCGGCGGCTTGCGGCTGCAAGGCTGGATCGCCTGGGACCCGCGCACGGCCGGCCTCGTGCGCGCTTTCGTCGACGGCGATCAGGTGGCCGAGGCGCGGGCGCAATATTTCTCCCATGTCGGCGAAGCCGTCACCGGCGGCGTGGCGCGGGCGTTCGAACTGTCGCTGCCGCCTTCGTTCGCCGACGGGCGGCTGCGGCGGGTGCGGGTGCTCGACGAGAACGACCGCGAATTGCCGGGCAGCCCCTGTCCGGTGATCGCGTTTGCGCGCGGGCTCGAACAATTTCTGGAGGGACGGGCGGAACTCGGCGGCGAGCGGCTGCGCGCCGGCCTGTTCGACCGGCTGCTGCCGCAATCGCTGCCGGCGAGCGAATATGCGGGCTGGGCGCACTCGTTTCCCCCGACGCCCCCGTTCAACGCGCCCTCCGCCCGCGTCGCGGTGGCGCTGATCGGCGAGGAAGGGCTCGACGACACGCTGGAGAGCCTGGAGCGGCAGTCCTTCCCGGCCGAGATGATCGGCGCCTTGCCCGCCGGCGCCGCGCCGATGGGCTTTGAGCCGGGCGATCTGACCGCCTTTCTCGCCACCGAGGCCGAGGGCGCCGAGATCGTCGTGTTCGCGCCGGCGGGGACGCGGCTGCACGCGCAGGCGCTCGGGCGGCTGGCGGAGGCGCTGGCGGCGTTTCCGCAAAGCCCGCTCGCCTATGGCGACGTCGTGCTGGCTGACGGCGAGGGGCGCGAATGGCCGTTGGCCCTGCCCGCCTTCGATTACGAACGGATGCTTGAGCAGGGCTATTGCGCCTTCTGCTTCGCCGCGCGGGTGGCGCATGTGCGCGCCGCGCTCGAAGGCGGCGCCGGCGACCTGTTCCGGTTGTTCAATTTCGCCTTCGACGCGGGCGGCCCGTCCGGCGCGCCGCCGGCCGTCCACGCGCCCGGTTTCCTCGCCCGGCTGCCGCCCGAAGATCGCGCGCGGGCGACGACGACGCTGCTGCGCGCGACGCGCGCGCATCTGGAGGCGCGGCAGGTCAGCTTCGCCGTCGAGCCGCGCGCCTCGGACCTGCTGCCGGCCGCGCGCGTGCAGCGGATCGCCCCGGCGGGCAAGGTGTCGATCGTGATTCCGACCCGCAACCGCGTCGATCTGCTGCGCCCCTGCCTCGAATCGCTGCGGCGCACGCTGGGGAGCGTCGCGCATGAAATCCTGATCGTCGACAACGACAGCGCCGATCCCGAGACGCTGGCCTATTTCGCCGAGATCGCGAGCGACGGCGCGCGCATCGCCAAAGTGGGCGGGCCGTTCAATTTCGCCCGCGCGGTCAACGCCGGCGCCTCCGTCGCCAGCGGCGATTTCCTGCTGCTGCTCAACAACGACGTCGAGGCGCTGCGCGTGGGCTGGCTCGACGAGATGCTGTCGCGCCTGGCCGAGCCCGACGTCGGCGCGGTCGGCGCAAAACTGATCTTTCCCAGCGGCGGCGTGCAGCACGGCGGCGTGGTGCTCGGACCCGATCTCGCCGCCGCGCACGCTTTCGATGAGCGCCAGGACAGCGATCCCGGCTATGGCGAACTGATGCGCGTCGCGCATGAGGCGAGCGCGGTGACGGCGGCCTGCCTGTTGACGCCGCGCCGGCTGTTCCGGACGCTTGGCGGCTTCGACGGAACGCGCTTTCCGGTGCTGTTCAACGACGTCGACTATTGCCTGCGCCTGCGTGCGGCGGGGATGCGGGTGGTGATGACGCCGCACGCGCGGTTGCAGCACAAGGCGGGCGCGAGCCGCGGCCGCGAACGCGCCTTCGAGGGCCGACACCGCCACCAGCGCGACCTCGACCACCTGCGCATGGCTTGGGCCGATGTTTTGGCCGACGACCCGTTCTACAGCCCGATGCTGGGCCTCGACACCCCCTACGCGGGGCTGGCGTGGCCGCCGCGCTCGCAGGCGCCGCGCGTGCCCAGGGTGGCGCCGCCGCGCGTGGCGCCGGCGGGGTTTTGAGGGGGAGGCGGGCTTGAAATGAAATATCTTGCCATAAGATCTAATGATGCCCAAGCGGCTCTATTCTTCTGGCTCGTATATGCCTGCGATGGGAGCTCCCTTTACCCAATAGCCTAATCCCTCAAGTGAGACGAACATTTCGGAATGTCTCCAAAGGATTGTGCCCAGATTCTTGTGTATGTCAGTGCCCGCGAGTGGAACACCCCGCTTTTTCAATTCGGCGACAAGTGCTCCTCGTTTCATCGGTCGTCCGATAGCTAGGAGGGCGCTTTTCGCCGCTAGCGCAATTTCTCGCGGTGGCAATAGCCCCCTACCCCTTTGCGCAGGGTTCGACGGTTTATTCTGAGTTGATTCGAAGTCGGGCATATTCGCCGCGATCCGGTCGAGGGCTTCAGGAGGCAGCACCCTGATTCCCTCTTCAATTTTATTGATGGCCTCGGAAATGGCCTCCAATTCCGATGTGAGCCGGTCACGCCGCGCTCTCAAGGCCAAGAGAAAATCGTCCAACGCACTCATATCGGTACTCAACGTCGCACTCGAAGGCGCAACATGCAACATTTCCGCTTCGATAGCGAGGCTCTTCACTCGAGGACTCCGAAAATGGTTAACGGAATCTTAACGCGGACACCGTAAGTATGCACACAAATATAAAGTGCCTCTTGCCGTGCGTCAAAGGATTCGGTAGAGTATCTTCTGAGGCCTAGAAACGCATTCGGCCCAAACGTTCCCTGCAAGGAACATTTGGGCCGGTTTGTAGGTGTCGCCCGACTTTTCGACAGGCAGGGCGGCGAAAGGTGGCGTGTTGCGCCGCGTTGTATATAGCGCAAGACGCCACCGTACTCAAGTCTGTCTCCTAACCAAGGAGGCAACCAATGCTCACGCGAGTGTGCCATTGGGTATCCCCTTACGTTCGGTTCCGCTTCGGCAGAATCGAATCCGTAAGTGGATATTGGCGCTGCTGCGGCTAAGTCCGCTTAGATTCCAGGTGGATGTGGGCTTGCGCCTGCGGCCCATATCCATCGAACTCGTTCTTCCCCTGCAAGTCGCCACGCGCTAACATTGTTCGGCAGCTACTTCGACTTAATGCGTCCGGTAGTTTCCTCAAAAACTGCCGGCACCGCAGTTTGAGTCCGTTCCAACACGGACCTGGCTTTTCGCCTTGTCCCCGCCCCCTCAATGCGCCCGCTGCACCGAGAACTCGACCGCGTCCAGCAGCGCGTGCTTCCACGGCGAGGACGGGAACAACTCCAGCGCGTCGCGGGCGACGCCGGCGTAGTGGCGGGCGCGCTCGATGGTGTCCTCCAGCGCGCGGTGTTTGCGCATCGTCGCCAGCGCGAATTCGAGATCGCCGTCGCGCATGTCGTTCTGCTCCAGCGTGCGCTTCCAGAACTCACGCTCGGCCGGCGAGCCGCGCCGGAACGACAGCACGACCGGCAGCGTGATCTTGCCCTCGCGGAAATCGTCGCCGACGTTCTTGCCCAGTTTCGCCGAGGTGCCGCCGTAGTCGAGCGCGTCGTCGATCAGTTGGAACGCGACGCCGAGATTGGCGCCATAGGCGCGGCAGGCTTCGACCTCCGCCTTCGGGCGTTTCGCCAGAATCGGCCCGACCTCGCAGGCGGCCGAGAACAAGGCCGCCGTCTTGGCGCGGATCACTTCGAGATAGGCGTCCTCGGTCGTCTCCGTGTCCTTGGCGGCGGAAAGCTGCATCACCTCGCCCTCGGCGATGATCGCGGCGGCGCTGGAGAGCACGTCGAGGCAGGGCAGCGAGCCGACCTCGACCATCATCTTGAACGCCTGGCCGAGCAGGAAATCGCCGACCAGCACGCTCGCCTGATTGCCGTAGACCACGCGGGCGGCCGCCTTGCCGCGCCGCATGTCGCTGTCGTCGACCACGTCGTCGTGCAGCAGCGTGGCGGTGTGCATGAACTCGACCGCCGCGGCGAGCTTGATCTGGCCGTCGCCGCGATAGCCGCACAGGCCCGCCGTCGCCAGCGTCAGGATCGGCCGCAGCCGCTTGCCGCCGGAATCGATCAGGTGATTGGCGACCTCGGGAATCATCGCCACATCCGAACCGGTGCGCGACAGGATCGTCTGATTGACCAGCGCCATATCGGCCGCCACCAGCCCCGTCAGCGGCTCGATCAGCCGGGTCGTCTGTTTGTCCTCAAGCGGAATGACCTGTCCCAAGCGCCGCGTCCTTGCCTATTTCGAGCCGCCGGAACATAGATAGACCGGGCGCGCCGGGCAAGCTGACCTTGCGGCGATTAACGAGTTTAAGAACAGGCTTTGCGCGAACTGCTTCGCACCAACGACCTCGTGCTGATCTCCTTCATCGAATCGCTGCTCGACAGCGCCGGTTTAAGCTATTTCGTCGCCGATCAGCACATGAGCGCCGTCGAGGGGTCGCTGGGCTTCCTGCCGCGCCGGGTGCTCGTCGTCGCCGAGGATTTTTCGCGCGCCAGGAGATTGCTGAGCGAAGCCGGGCTCGGCGCGGAATTGCGCGATGAACGAGACGCTTGACGCGATTTCCGGCCTCGGCGTCGTGCTGCGGCAAAAGCGCGCAGGCCACCGGATCGGCCTTGACGCGGTGCTGCTGGCCGCCGCGGCCGGACCGGCGGCGGAAGGAATCGTCGATGTCGGCGCCGGCGTCGGCGCGGTCGGGCTGGCGCTGGCGCGGCGCTTGCCGCAAGCGCGGCTCGATCTGGTCGAGATCGACGCCGAGACCGCCGCGCTGGCTGCGGACAACGCGGCGCGCAACGGGCTCGCCGAGCGGGTGCGCGTCGCCGTCTGCGACGTCACCTCGCCGGCCGCGCGGCGGGCGGCGGGGCTTGTCGACGGCGCGGCCGATCTCGTCGTCACCAATCCGCCGTTCTACGATCCGGCGACGACGCGCGTTTCGCCCGATCCGGCGCGCGCGCGGGCGCATGCGCTGAGCGGCGCCGATCCGCTCGCCGTCTGGCTGAAGGCGAGCCTGGCGCTGCTCGCGCCGGGCGGGCGCTTCGCCATGATCCACCGGCCCGACGCGCTGCCGGCGATCTACGCCGCACTGGCGGGGCGGCTCGGCGATGTGGCGGTGCGCCCGGTCTATCCGCGCGCCGGCGCCGACGCGATCCGGCTGCTGCTGACGGGCGTCAAAGGCTCGCGCGCCCCGGCGCGGTTCGCCGCGCCGCTGACGCTGCACGAGGCGGACGGAAGCGCGACGGCGGCGGCGCGCGAAATCCACGAAGGCCGCGCCTCGCTCTGGCCTTGAGCGCCTACGCTCGCTAAAGAGCACGCGCCATGCAAGCTTACGCCGATCCCACGCGCTCGTTCCAGGCGCTCATCCTCACGCTGCAGAATTTCTGGGCCGCGCAGGGCTGCGTCGTCCTGCAACCCTATGACATGGAGGTCGGCGCGGGCACGTTCCACCCCGCCACGACCCTGCGTTCGCTCGGGCCGAAACCGTGGAAGGCGGCCTATGTGCAGCCCTCGCGCCGGCCCAAGGACGGGCGCTACGGCGAAAACCCCAACCGGCTCCAGCATTATTACCAGTTCCAGGCGATCCTGAAACCGTCGCCGGAGAACCTGCAGGAGCTTTACCTCGATTCGCTGCGCGCCATCGGCGTCGATATGGCGCTGCATGACGTGCGCTTCGTCGAGGACGACTGGGAGAGCCCGACGCTCGGCGCCTGGGGCCTCGGCTGGGAATGCTGGTGCGACGGCATGGAAGTGTCGCAATTCACTTACTTTCAGCAGGTCGCGGGGTTCGAATGCGCGCCGGTGTCGGGCGAACTGACCTATGGGCTGGAACGGCTCGCCATGTACGTGCAGGGCGTCGATTCGATCTACGACATCAACTTCAACGGCCGCGACGGCGCGGACCGGATCTCCTACGGCGACGTGTTCCTGCAGGCCGAGCAGGAATATTCGCGCTACAATTTCGAGCACGCCAATACGGAGGCGCTGTTCCGCCATTTCCGCGACGCCGAGGCGGAGTGCCGGTCGTTGCTGGAGAAGGGCGAGGGCGAGCGGCACCTGCTGGCGCTGCCGGCCTATGATCAATGCATCAAGGCGAGCCACGCCTTCAACCTGCTCGACGCGCGCGGCGTGATCTCGGTGACCGAGCGGCAGAGCTACATCCTGCGCGTGCGCGAACTGGCGAAAGCCTGCGGCGCGGCGTGGCTGAAGACCGCCGGCGGCGGCGCCTGACGAGTATCTGACATGCCCGACCTCCTGCTCGAACTGTTGTCCGAAGAAATCCCCGCCCGCATGCAGCGGCAGGCGGCCGACGATCTGAAGCGGCTCGTCACCAACGCGCTGGTCGACGCCGGCCTCACCTACGAGGGCGCGCAGAGTTTCGCCACGCCG
>JAGWRL010000116.1 GCA_028876585.1 Pseudomonadota bacterium
CGTGCCGATCTGCTCGATGCGGCCGGCGTTGAACAGCGCGACGCGGTCGGACAGCCGCAGCGCCTCCTCCTGATCATGCGTGACATAGAGGATGGTGACGCCGGTCTCGTTGTGGATGCGCTTGATCTCGACCTGGATTTCCTCGCGCAATTGCTTGTCGAGCGCCGACAGCGGTTCGTCCATCAGCAGGATGCCGGGATCGTAGGCGAGCGCGCGCGCCAGCGCGACGCGCTGCTGCTGGCCGCCCGACATCGCCGCCGGCATGCGGTCCGCCATCCGGTCGAGCCGCACGAGCTTCAGCATCGCGGCGACCTTGGCGTCGATGGCGGCCTTCGGCCAGCGCCGCACTTTTAGCGGAAACGCGACGTTTTCGGCGACGCTGAGGTGGGGAAACAGCGTATAGCGCTGAAACACCATGCCGATGTTGCGCTTGTTGGAGGGCACGCGCAGCAGCGATTGGCCGCGCAGCAGCACGTCGCCGCGCGTCGGCTCCAGGAAGCCGGCGATGACATAGAGCGTCGTGCTCTTGCCGGAGCCGGACGGGCCGAGAAAGGTGACGAACTCGCCCTGCGCGACTTCGAGCGACACATCGGCGACGGCGGTGACGCCGCCATAGGTCTTCTCGACGCCCTGAATCGAAAGAAAGTTCGTCATGCGGTTTTTCCTCGGCGTAGCAGCGCGACGAGCGCCATCAGCGCGACGGTCATCGCGACCAGCAGCGTCGAGACGGCGGCGATGACGGGCGACAGATCCTGGCGCAACGTCGAGTAGATGCGGACCGGCAGCGTTTGCAGGTCGGGGCTCGCCATGAAGATGGCGATCACCACCTCGTCCCAGGAGGCCAGGAACGAGAAGATCAGCGCGCCGAACAGGCCGTCGCGGATCGCCGGCAAAGTGACGCGCAGCTTGGCTTCGAGCGGGCTCGCGCCGCACACCACCGCCGCGTCCTCGATCGACTTGTCGAAACGCTCCAGCGCATTGCTGATCGAGATCACCGCGAACGGCAGCGCCACGACGGTATGCGCCATGACGAAGCCGACGAAGGTTCCGTTGAGGTGGATGCGCAGGAAGAACGCATAGAGCGCCACCGCCAGGATGACGACCGGCAGCACCATCGGCGTCAGCATCAACGCCCGGATCGCCTCGCGGCCGGGAAAGCGGCCGCGCGTGAGGCCGAACGAGGCGGCAAGGCCGATCACGGTGGCGACGACGGCGACCGTCAGCGCGATCTCGAAGCTGGTCAGGAACGACGACAGCCAATCGGGATCGGCGAACAACTGGCTATACCATTTGGTCGTCCAGGCGGCGGGCGGGAATTGCAGATAGCGCGACGAGCCGAACGACAACGCCGCGATGGTGAGGATCGGCAGCATCAGGAACGCGCCGACGAGAACGGCGGCGCCGATCAGGGCGTAGCGCAGGGCGCCGAGACGGTCGAAGTCGAGCAGCATGAGCCTTACTCCGCCTCGTGGGCCGGGCCGAAGCCGAAGACCTTGAACTGCAATGCGAATATGCCGAGCGACACGACCAGCAGCACCACCGAGGCGGCGCCGGCGAGGCCCCAGTTCAGCAACGATTGCACGAGCTGGGCGATCAACTCCGCCAGCATCATGTTGGCTGTGCCGCCGAGCAGCGAAGGCGTGACGAAATAGCCGAGCGACATGACGAACACCATCAGCACGCCGGCGCCGACGCCCGAGCGCAGCAGCGGCAGGAAGATGCGAACGAAGATCTGCCAGCGCGTCGCGCCGCACAGCGAGGCGGCGCGCAGCACGTTGGGATCGAGACTGCGCATCGCCCCGCGCAACGGCAGCACCATGAACGGCAGCATGATGTAAGTCATGCCGATGGTGACGCCGACGAGATTGTTGATCAGCGGCAGCGGCGTCGAGATGAGCCCCAGGCTCATCAGCGCCTTGTTGATGATCCCCGTGCGTTGCAGCAGCACCATCCAGGCGTAGGTGCGGGTCAGCAGGTTGGTCCACATCGACAGCACCACCACCGCGAACAGCAGCGAGCCCCAGACGCGCGGCGCGACGGCGAGGAACCAGGCGGTCGGGAATGCCAGCAGCAGCGTCGCCACCGTGACCAACCCGGCGACCAGGAATGTATTGGCGAACACGCGCAGATAGGTGGTCGAGCCGAACACCTCGACATAATTGGCGAAGCCGGGATGCGGATCGAGCACGCTGCGCAGCAGCAGCCCGGCGACCGGACCGACAAAGAAGATCAGCAGCAGCAACAAGGCCGGGGCCAGCGACCCGAGGCCGCGCGCGACGCGAAAGCGGCGCGGCGCGGGTCGGGACGCGGGAACGGCGAGGCTGCGCATCGGCGAGACCTCCATTGCGGTCATGGCGGATTACTTCGCCTGCCAGTCGTACCAGCGCTTGCCGATCTCGTCGCGATGCGCGGCCCAGTAGTTCATGTCGAGATTGATCTGGCTGTCGGTGTGGCGGTCGGGCAGCGTCGCGGCTTCGCCTGCCGGCATCAGCTTGGCCGAGCCGGTGTTGATTGGCGCGTAGCTGGTCAGGCTCGCGAATTGCGCCTGCGCCTTGGCCGAGGTCGCCTCGGCGAGGAATTTCATCGCCGCCGCTTTATGCTTGGCGCCCTTGGGCACCACGAGCACGTCGGCGGCGGTCAGGTTCTGGCTCCACGACAGGCCGACGCTGGGCTCGTCCTTCTGCACCGCGAACACGCGGCCGTTCCAGAACGCGCCGAGCGGCGCCTCGCCGGAGGCGAGCAACTGCTGCGACTGCGCGCCGCCGCTCCACCAGACGATGTCCGACTTGATCGTGTCGAGTTTCTTGAAGGCGCGGTCGAGATCGAGCGGATAAAGCTTGTCGGGCGCGACGCCGTCGGCGAGCAAGGCGATTTCCAGCACGCCGGGCGCGGACCATTTGTAGAAGGTGCGCTTGCCGGGGAACGCCTTGGCGTCAAACAGGTCGGCCCAGGTCTTCGGCTCCTTGCCGCCGAGCGCGGTCTTGTTGAAGCCGAGCACGAAGGAATAATAGAAGCTGCCGACATAATCGGCAGCCGTGAAGCGCGGGTCGAGATCGCCCTTGTTGACGACGCTGAAGTCGATCGGGTCGAGCAGGCCCTGTTTGGCGGCGGCGACGGCGAAATCGCCTTCGACGTCAACCACGTCCCAATCGACGTTGCCGCTGTCGACCATCGCCTTCAGCTTGCCGTAGTCGGTCGGGCCGTCGAGCTTGACTTTGACGCCGGCCGTCTTCTCGAACGAATCGACCCAGGCCTTCTTCTGCGCGTCCTGCGTGGTGCCGCCCCAGGAGGTGAACACCATCTCGTCGGCGCGAGCCGCTCCTTGAAGCAACAACAGGCCGACAGCGGCCAACAACGAACGGGATATGACCATTTGGGTTCTCCTCACCAACTTGTTTTTCTCAGTGAAAGGGATTTCAGCGCAGCGGCGAGACCGCCGCCGGCTCCAGGATCTTGTTCTCCATCGTCTCGATCAGAGCCTGTATTTTCGGGACGAAGCTTTGCCAGCGCGGATCGGCGGCGAGGCGCGCGCGGCGCGCGGCGCGATCGTTGAGGTCTTCATAGGCCCAGATGTGGACGACCTCGTTGAGCGCGCCGATGTCTGATGAGAAATAGCCGACGAGCCGGCCGAGATGGCTCTTCTGCACCGCTATGCCCTCGTCCTCGACGAGCTTGAGATAGGCGGGGACGGCGCCGGTCTTCAGCCGGTAGGTGCGCATCTCGTAGATCATCGGCTCACCGCATCACGAACGGGTCGGGGATCGGATCGTCGGAGGTGCGGATCCACACCGATTTCGTCCGCGAATAATCGAGGATCGATTCCAGCCCGCCTTCGCGTCCGAGCCCCGATTGGCCGTAGCCGCCGAACGGCGCCATCGGCGACACCGCGCGATAGGTGTTGACCCAGACGATGCCGGCCCGGATGCGGCGGATCATGCGATGCGCGCGCGCGAGATCGCGGGTGAACAGGCCCGAAGCGAGGCCGTAGCGGGTGTCGTTGGCGAGGCCAAGCGCGTCCGCCTCGCCGTCGAACGGCATGACGGTCAGCACCGGGCCGAACAATTCCTCGGCCATGCTGGGCGCGTCGTTGCGCGGCGCGGCGACGATGGTCGGCTCAAAGAAGAAGCCGCGCGCGCGGCCGGGCGGGCGCCGCCCGCCGCAGACAAGGGTCGCGCCGGCGGCGAGGCCGCGCGCCAGCACCGCCTCGATATTGTCGCGCTGGCGGCGGGTCGCCAGCGGCCCCATCTCGGTCAGCGGGTCCTGCGGATCGCCGATGACGATGCGCGCCGCCTTGGCCTTGAGCGCCTCGAGCAGGCGCGCTACGGCGGCGCGCTCGACATAGAGGCGGGAGCCGGCGACGCAGCTTTGGC
>JAGWRL010000117.1 GCA_028876585.1 Pseudomonadota bacterium
GCCTCTTCGTGGAATTAAGGGGGAAAGCGCGCATTATAGGGACGACGCGGCGCGATTGCAAATCGCGGCGCCCCCCATCAGCCCCGCCGCCGCAAGGCGGTGACCTCGATCTCGATCCGCATCCGGGGATCGGCGAGGCCGCAGGCGATCATCGTCGCGGCCGGGCGAATGGCGCCGAAATGGCGGCGCAGCACGGGCCAGCAGTGCGGGAAATCGGCGGCGACCGGCAGCATGTAGGTCACCCGCACGACGTCGGCGAGGCTCGCGCCCGCCTCGGCCAAGGCGGCGGCGATGTTGCGCAAGGCCTGCTCGGTCTGCTCGGCGAGATCGTCCGAGATGGTCATCGCGGCGTAGTCGAAACCGGTGGTGCCCGACACGAACACCCAGTCGCCCTGGACGACGGCGCGGCTATAGCCGATCTCGGCCTCGAAACGCGAACCGGAGCTGATTAGCTTGCGGGGCATGGGCTTCTCTCCAACGGCGCAACGCGATGGTTGACCCGGCCGCGCGCGCGACGCAAGCCTGCGCTGAAGGGAGAGCGGCATTGACGGCGGTTCTGGGCTGGGACATCGGCGGCGCGCATCTGAAGGCGGCGCGGGCGGAGAACGGGCGCATCGTCGCGGCGGGCGAACTCGCCACGCCGCTATGGCAGGGGCTCGACAGCCTGCACGCCGCTTTCGCCGAATTGAGCGACCGGCTCGGGCCGGCGGACGCGCACGGCGTCACCATGACCGGCGAATTGTGCGACGCCTTCGCCTCGCGCCGCGAGGGCGTGATCGGGCTGGCGGCGATCGCGGCGCGCCATCTCGGCCGGCCGCGCCTCTACGCCGGCCGCGCCGGCTTCGTCGACGTGGAGGCGGCCGGCGAGCACGCCCACGCCATCGCCTCGGCGAACTGGCGCGCCAGCGCGCAGGCGGCGGCGCTGTACGCGCCTAACGGAGTGTTGATCGACATCGGCTCGACCACCAGCGACCTGATCCCGATCGTCGCCGGGGCGGTGGCGGCGGTGGGCGAGGACGACGCCGGGCGGCTGGCGGCGGGCGAACTGGTCTATACCGGCCTGACCCGCTCCTTCGTGATGGCGCTCGCCGCGCGCGCCCCGTTCGCCGGGGTTTGGACGCCGTTGATGAACGAATATTTCGCCGCCGCCGCCGACGTGCGCCGCGTGCTCGGCGACCTGCCCGAGGGCGCCGATCTGATGGCGACCGCCGATGGCCGCGACAAAAGCGTGGCGGCCTCGCGGGCGCGGCTCGCGCGCATGATCGGGCGCGAGGCGGCGGAGGCGCCGGAGGCCGCCTGGCGCGGGCTGGCGGGCTGGTTCGCCGAGGCGCAGTTGCGCGACATTTGCGACGCGGCCTATCTGCGGCTGTCGCGCGGCGATGTGGCGGCGGACGCGCCGGTGATCGCGGCCGGAATCGGCGAGCGGCTCGCCGGCGAGGCGGCGCGGCGGCTCGGCCGGCCGTGTCTCGGCTTCGCGCAACTGATCGGCGCCGAAGCGGAGGCCTCGGTCTGCGCCCCGGCGGCGGCGGTCGCGCTGCTGCTGGCGCGCGAAACGTGCTAGGGAGCGGCCAGGCACAGGGAGGGTTTCATGCGCGCTCTATTCGCGGCGATCGCGGTGCTGGCGACCGCGCCGGCTGAGGCAATCCCGGCGGCCAACGACTACCCCACCGCCACCCGCGCCGACTATGTGTTCGCCTGCATGAAGATCAACGGCGACACGCGCAAGGCGCTCGACCAATGCTCATGCTCGATCGACGTCATCGCCACATTGCTGCCCTATGACGCCTATGTCGCGGGCGAGACGGTGGCTTCGATGAATCAGGATTCCGGCTCGGTCGGGCGCGCCTTCAAGGCGACGCAGCTCGCCAGGGACGATCTCGAAACGCTGCTGCGCGCGCAGGCCGAGGCGGAAGTGCGCTGTTTCTGAGGCGCGGCTACGTGCCGCCGCGTTCGAGCGGCCATTCCGCCTTGAATTGCGCGTTGTCGATGTCGCTCGCCTCGACGCGCAAAGTCTTGGCGCCGCCGAGCGCGAAGTCGAAGCGGAAATTCGGGTCCTCGGAGATTGAAATCCCGCCTTCCACAGAGAAGATCAAATCGTCGCCCTGGTAGACGGCGAAATGTTCGACATAACGCGCCGGCGTATAGAGCCGCGTGATCTGGTCCATCTGCAAGCCGGAATTGTTGGGATGGCGCAGCATCACGACATAATCTCCGCGCCCCGACGGCGCGTCGGCGATCACGCGCAATTTCATCTTGCCGAGCGCGGCATTGGCCTCGTCGAGCGATTTGCTCGCCGGCGCCGAGCAACCGCCCGCCGCCTTCACATAAGTCTTGCTCATATGCAGACTGCCGTCGCTGAGCTCGGCGATCAACCGCATGTTGGTGTAGGCGTTGACGCGCACGCGGGTGGAAAGGCTCGTCACGTCCGACTTCGGCCCGAGCGTGAATTCGCCGGCGAGCGGCACGGGGTTTTCGTCGATCACCAGGCTCAGTTTGGTCACCCGGCGCGGATCGCCAACGGGCGGGTGCACGGTCATCGTCACCGGCGTCAGCGCGGCGTCCTCGGCGCGCGGCGGCGCTTGCAGCGAGGCGAAGGTCGCATCCTCGGCGATCGCGGCGTTCCCAAACAACTGCGGCTTGAGATCGGGCCAGGAATCGGGCGCGCCCTGCGCCGCCGCGCCGGTCGCGATGAGAACAATCAGAGCCGCCAGAGAATATTTGTTCATCTCACAACCTTCGATCGGCGTTCACGGGTCCCATTCATATTCGGCATAGGCGGCTGTGGCGTTGCGCGCGTTGTAAACATCGAACAGCCGCCAATGCGCGCGCTCCTGCGCGCCGGCCGTATCGGCGGCGTGGCGCAAATCCTGCCCGCTCGCCAGCGCGCCTTTGACGTCATGCGTCAAAGTCTCGAAATAGCGCGCCTGATCGGCCAAAGCCGCCGGCCAGGGCTGCACCACAGGGCCGTGGCCGGGCACGACCTGAAGCGCGGGAATTTCGCGCAAAGCCGCCAGTTCGCCGATCCAGCCTTTGATTGAACCATCGATAATGGGCAGATGGCCGGAGAACACCAGATCGCCGGCGAACAGCGTGCGGCTCTGCGGATCGTAGACCGTGAGATCGCAATCGGTGTGCCCCGGCCCCCAGGCCTGAAGCGTCAACGCGCGGCCGCCGAGATCGAGCGTCATCTGGTCGGCGACGAGCAAAGTCGGCGTCACGATGCGCACCTCGTCCATCGCCGCGTCGCCCAACACCGACCGGAACCGCTTGAGATAGAACGGTCCGCGTTGCGCCAGCGCGCGCGGCAGGTTCTTGTGGCCGACGAACACGGCGCCGAGATTGGCGAAGGCGGCGTCGCCGAACACGTGGTCGGGATGTTCATGCGTGTTGACGACATAAAGAATGGGCTTGTCGGTGACGGAGCGGATGGCGGCGAGAAAACGTCGGCCCACCTCGACGCTGCCGCCCGCATCGATCACCGCCACGCCGCGTTCGCCGATCACAAGAGCGAGATTGGCGATGTCGCCCTGGTTGATCGTATCGGCGACCGCGATCGCGCCGGGATGGGCGTAAACGCCGGGCGCGATTTGTTGCAGCGCAAAATCGTCGGCGGCGGCGGCGACCGGCGCCGGCAGCATCAACCAAAGAAAGGCCAGCGCAAAGGCGGCGCAGCGATGATGCGTCAAGAAATTGCTGCGTTGCAAGATGAGAGCCTTTGCTGCGTCGCTGGCGATGCGTCGCGTTTAATTGAGGCGCCGCCGCGCACGCTCGCGGGACGCGCACTGATTGGCGATGATCATGACTGAATTTTGTCCACTTGCATAATTTTCGCTTGCGCTCAGTTGGGGCTCGAAATAGGATGCGTTTGTAACCGGCTTCACGGGCGTCGAGGATAGGGAGCCTCGGCGTTTCTTCGAAGGCAGGCAAGATTTCCCTAATTGGAAATCGCCTGAGTCTTGTCTGTTGTGACACGCTGCCGGTCACAGATCCCCACGAACGTGTCGCCATCGGCGGCGGAACAGAGCTTGCGGGCCTGCGTCGCCGTCGCGATCAACGATGTATGGGAGGAATTGAATGCGCAAATATCTTCTTGCGACGTGCCTCAGCGCCGTCGCCTTGTGTGCGGCTGGCTACGCTTATGCTGACGACGAGCAGGCGACGCTGCAAAAAGACGCCAAGCAATGGACGACCCAGCGCGGCGATTATGCGGCGACCGGTTATTCCGAACTCAACCAGATCACCACCGCCAATGTCGGCAAGATCGCCCCGGCGTGGACGTTCTCGACCGGCGTGCTGCGCGGCCACGAGGGCGCGCCGCTCGTCATCGGCGACGTGATGTATGTCCACACCCCCTTCCCCAACATCGTCTATGCGCTCGACCTCAACAACGACGGCCGGATTCTCTGGAAATACGAGCCCAAGCAGGACCCGAACGTCATCCCGGTGATGTGCTGCGACACCGTCAACCGCGGCCTGGCCTTCGGCGACGGCAAAGTGTTCCTGCATCAGGCCGACACGACGCTGGTGGCGCTCGACGCCAAGACCGGCAAGCCCGTCTGGTCGGTGAAGGACGGCGATCCGTCGAAGGGCCAGACCGGCACCGACGCGCCGTTCATCTTCAAAGACAAGGTGTTCATCGGCGTTTCCGGCGGCGAGTTCGGCGTGCGCTCCTGGGTTTCGGCCTATAACATCAAGGACGGCAAGCTGGATTGGCGCGCCTATTCGATGGGCCCCGACAAGGAGATGCTGGTCGACCCGGCGAAGACCACGCAACTCGGCAAGCCGGTCGGCGCCGATTCGTCGCTCAAGACCTGGCAGGGCGACCAGTGGAAGATCGGCGGCGGCGCCACCTGGGGCTGGTACGCCTTCGATCCCAAGCTGAACCTGATGTATTACGGCTCCGGCAATCCCTCGACCTGGAACCCGAAGCAGCGGCCCGGCGACAACAAATGGTCGATGACCATCTGGGCGCGCGACGTCGACAGCGGCGAAGCCAAGTGGGTCTATCAGATGACGCCGCACGACGAGTGGGATTATGACGGCGTCAACGAAATGATCCTGACCGACCAGAAGATCGACGGCAAAGAAACGCCGCTGTTGACCCACTTCGACCGCAACGGTTTCGGCTACACGCTCAATCGCGAAAACGGCGAACTTCTTGTGGCGAACAAGTTCGACCCGGCCGTCAACTGGGCCACCAAGATCGAGATGGATAAGAGTTCGCCCAACTACGGCCGTCCGCTGGTGGTGGCGCAATACTCGACCGATCACAACGGCGAGGACGTCAACTCCAAGGGCATTTGCCCGGCCGCGCTCGGTTCCAAGGACGAGCAGCCGGCGGCCTATTCGCCGCAGACCGAACTGTTCTACGTGCCGACCAATCATGTCTGCATGGACTACGAGCCGTTCAAGGTCAGCTACACCGCCGGACAGCCCTATGTCGGCGCGACCTTGTCGATGTACCCGCCCAAGGGCGACACCAACATGGGCAATTTCATCGCCTGGGACAACAAGACCGGCAAGATCGTGTGGTCGGATCCCGAGCAGTTCTCGGCCTGGGGCGGCGCCCTGGCGACCGCGGGCGGCGTGGTGTTCTACGGCACGCTCGAAGGTTATCTGAAGGCGGTCGACGCCAAGACGGGCAAGGAACTCTATAAGTTCAAGACCCCGTCCGGCATCATCGGCAACGTGATGACCTACGAGCACGGCGGCAAGCAATATGTGGCGATCCTGTCGGGCGTCGGCGGCTGGGCCGGCATCGGCCTGGCGGCGGGCCTCACCAAGCCCAACGACGGCCTCGGCGCGGTCGGCGGTTATGCGGCGCTGTCCAACTACACCGCGCTCGGTGGTCAGTTGACGGTGTTCGCGCTGCCCAACAACTGAGCGCGCGACAGCCGATAGAGCGGAGCCCGGCGGGTCGGAACCGATCCGAACGCCGGGCTTGTTTGTGTCAAAAACAATGGCGCCCAGGCGCCGTGGGAGGACAGGTTCCGTGAGACTCTCCGCAGCGCGATCTATTTTGTCTGTCGCCATCCTCGCCGTCTCGGGCGTCATCGCCCTGGCCGATCCGCCCGGCGATCCCACGGCGGTGAAGCAGGACGCGGATGGATATTGGCGCGACAAAAAGGGCGATCCCACCTACAAGATCGAGGCGGACGGAACCGTCGATTTCCCGACCTTCTCCGGCTTCCGGCGCTATCATTCCGATTGTCACGTCTGCCATGGGCCGGACGGCATGGGCTCGTCCTACGCCCCGGCGCTGGCGAATTCGCTCAAGACGATCGATTACGCGACCTTCGCCGGCATCGTGATCAACGGGCGCAAGAACCTCGCCAACGGCAACGAGAATGTGATGCCCTCGTTCGCCGAAAACAAGAACGTGACATGCTATCTCAACGACATCTACATCTATCTGCGCGCGCGCTCGCAGGAGGCGGTCCCGCGCGGCCGCCCCGCCAAGCATGAGCCGAAGCCGGCCAGCTTCGACGCCAATGAGACCAAATGCATGGCGGCGGACTGATCGGCCGGGCGGAGCAGAAAGGGAGACGGGCGACGGTGAGGACATGGAAACACGGCGCGGGGCTGGTCGTCGCCGCGCTCGCCCTTTGTCTGTCGCAGCGGCCGGCGTCGGCGCAGGAGGGCGATCTGAACGGCGCGCTGGAACTCGTCGACCCCAATGTGTTTCGCGCCTGCGCCGATCCGCGCAACCTGCCGTTCTCCGATTCCGCCGGCGAGGGATTCGAGAACAAGATCGCCGAACTGTTCGCCAAGAAGCTCGGCAAGAGCGTGGGCTACACGTTCTATCCCGGCGCGACCGGCTTCATCCGCAACACGCTGAACGCGCGCCGCTGCGACGTGGTGATGGGGATGCCGGTCGGCGACGACATCGTGCAGCCCACCAACCCCTATTACCGCACCGCCTATGTCGCGGTTTACGCCAAGGACGGCCCGCTCGCCGGGCTCGACGCGCTGGCCGATCCGCGGCTGAAGACGGCCAAGATCGGGGTGATCGCCGGCACGCCGCCGGTCACCTATCTCGCCATCGACGGCTTGCTCACCCACATCAAATCCTACGCGCTGGTGGTCGACACGCGCTATGATTCGCCCAATGCGGAAATGGTGGCCGATCTCGACAACGGCGTGATCGACGTGGCTCTGATGTGGGGGCCGCTGGCGGGCTATTACGCGGCCAAGGCGAAAACGCCGCTGACCTTGCAGCCGCTGCTCAAGGAGACCGGCGGGCCGAAACTGACCTATCGCATCGCCATGGGCGTGCGCCATTCCGACCAGAACTGGAAGCGCGACCTCAACAAGCTGATCGCCGGCAATCGCGACGAGATCGTCGCCATCCTGCGCAGCTATGGCGTTCCCCTGCTCGACGAGAACGACAAGCCGCTGGGGTCGCCATGAGGAAAATCGCGTGGCTGGCGGGCCTGTGGCTCGCGCTTGGCCCCAGCGCGTTCGCCGCGCCGGCCGAGCCGGACGGCTACCGCATGGAAAGTTATCGCGCGCCGACGCCGGAGACGCTGCGCGGGGCGAGCGTGCTCACCACCGAGCAGGCGCGCGAACTGTGGCGAACCCAACGCGGCGTGTTCATCGACGTGCTGCCGCAGGCGCCGCGGCCGCAGAACCTGCCCAAGGACGTGGTCTGGCGCGATCCGCCGCGCGACGACATTCCCGGCAGCCTGTGGTTGCCCGACACCGGCTATGGCGCACTGGCGCCGGAGATGACCGGCTATTTCACCGCCGGCGTGAAAAAAGCCGCGCATGGCGACGCGACGCTGGTGTTTTATTGCCAGCGCGCCTGCTGGATGTCGTGGAACGCCGCCAAGCGCGCGCTGGCGCTCGGCTTCGCGCCGGTCGCCTGGTATCCCGAGGGCGTCGACGGCTGGCGCGAGGCCGGCTTTGCGCTCGAAGCGCGCAAGGCCGAGCCGCGGCCTTGAGCGGCGCGTCACAACGCGGCGCGCACCAGCTTGACCAACCCGCCGATGCGCGCCTCGATCGCCTGCGGCGCCTCGCAGACGAAATGCACCGTGCGCCGGCGGTCGTCGTAGATGCGCAAGTCCCATTGCAGTTTCTGCAAGCCGGCGTCGGCGGCGGCGACGCCCGGCGTCTCGTCCCGGCGCGCGGTCTCGTTCTCGGCGCGGATGCGGTCGGCCATCTCGTGCATCCGGCGGCCGTAGCGATCGAGGCCGGCCAGAATCTCGCCGCGCTGGCGCACCAGATCGGCGAAGGCGGCGGCGAACGCCTGTTTCACCCGGTCCTTGTCGGCCGGCGTATTGGCGGCGAGCATTTTATCGACCGCCGCCTTCACCTCGGCGAGCGGCACCCGCCGTTGCGACATTTGCGCCGCCAGACCCGCCGTCGCGGGATCGCCGCGCCAGCCGGTCGCGTCGAGATTGAGTGGCGGCCCGTCCCAGACGGAGGCGAGCGGAAATTCGGCGACTTTCGGCTGCTGGCACGGCCAATCCGGATCGCCCTTCGGCCGGCCCGCCGCAAGCGCGGGCGCGGCGGCCAGCAGCGCGATCACGACGGCCCATGCGTCCAAACGCCGGAATGGTTTCATTTCGTGCCTCGCCTGCGCTAGAAAATAGGCGCGCGCCGCGCCGCGCTCAAGCGTATTTGCATATTACCCGTAAGGTAGGAGCGTTGCGATGACCCTGATGCTCGCCAGCGTCGCCGACGCCGAGGAAGCGCTGCTGGTCGCGCGCGGCGGGGCCGACATCGTCGATTTCAAGGACCCCGCGCGCGGCGCGATCGGCGCGGTCGAGCCGGCGATCGCGGCGCAGGCGTTGCGGGCGCTCGGCGGCGCGGTGCGCAGCAGCGCCACGCTCGGCGATCCGCCCTATCAGGCCGACGCCCTGCTAGAGCGCGCCCGCGCGCTGAAACAAGCCGGCGTCGATACGCTGAAACTGGCGCTCGACGGCGCGGCGCTGACGGCGCTGCGCGCGCCGCTGAGCGAACTCGCGCGCGAGATCGGGCTGGTCGGCATGTTGTTCGCTGACGAGGCGCCCGATTTCGATCTGATCCCGCAACTGGCGGCGCTCGGCTTCAGCGGCGCGATGCTCGACACCCGCCGCAAGGGGGCCGGCCGGCTGATCGACCATCTCGACATCGCCCGGCTCGGCGCGTTTTGCGCCCGCTGCCGCGTCAGCGGCCTGACCTCGGGCCTCGCCGGCTCGCTGGAGGCGCCCGACATTCCCCGTCTGCTGCTGGTCGCGCCGGATATTCTTGGTTTTCGCGGCGCGCTGTGCGCGGGGCGCGATCGCCTCGCGCGGATCGACGCGCAGGCCGTGGCGTTGGTGCGCGACCTGATCCCGCGCGAGCGGGTCGCCGACGCGCCCAACGTCGATTGGCGGCTGCTCGGGCGCGGCCTGGCGGGCGAGGAGGAGGGCGAGGACAATCTCGACCGCATTTTCGTGCGCGATTTCGTCATTGAGGCGGAGATCGGCGCCTATGATTTCGAGCGCGGACGGCGCCAGCGGGTCGCCTTCGACGTCGAGGCGCAGGTGCGGCGCGCCGGCGCGGAGCCGCGCGACATGCGCGCGATCTTCTCCTACGACGTGATCATGGACGCGATCCGCATCGTCGCGGCGCAGGGCCATCACGAATTCGTCGAGGGCCTGGCCGAGGCGGTGGCGGCGGTGGTGCTGCGGCACGAGCGGGCGCGCGCGGTGAAAATCGTCGCCCGCAAGCTCGACGTGATCGACGGCGCGGTCGGGGTGGAGATCGTGCGCCGCCGCGCGAGCGCCGCCGCCGCCGCCGCGCCGCAGCGGCTGGGGATTTAGGCCAGCGTGCGGGCGAGCGCGAAAGCGTGACGGAAATCGAGCCTCAGCGGCTTGGCGCTCTCCGTCATCTGTTTGAACAGGCCGGATTCGGTGCGGTATTTGACGTTGCCGATCGCCAGCGCGCCGATGCCAACCGCGCCGCAGCGCCCTAGCGGCGCGCCGTTGGCGTGCAACTCGACGCCCTCGACGCCAAGCGGCGGCACGGCGTTGACGTCGGCCGCGACCTTCAGCCAGCTGGCCGCCTCGATCTGATTGAGATCCAGCACGCGCACGCCGGCTCGCGCCGCGCAGAGCACGATCTCGGCGCCGGCGAGCGCCGCGCCGCGCGCCGGCGCCGTCGCGCCGTCGGCGACGCCGATCTCGACGCCGAACCGGCGCTTGACCTCTTGCGCCAGCCGCGTCACCCGCGCCACGCCGTCATGGCCAACGTAAGTCACCTGCGCGCCTTCCAGCGCGCCGATCACGCCGGCCGCCGTGCCGACCACGCCGGTGGCGCCAAAGATGGCGATGCGGGCGCCGGCGAGCGGTTTTTGCCACGCCTTCTCGACCACGGCGAGCATCGCGGCGGCGGTGGTGAACGAGCCGGCGGGATCGGCGAACAGCGAAATCTCGAACGGCTTCAGCAGCGATTTCGCCGCCGCGTCGAGCATGTCGAGCGCGAGGAACGCGTCCTTGCCGGCGATGAAGATTCCGGTGCGCAGCGCGTCCTTGGGCGAGCGCGAGAACATCGCGTCCTGCGTCAGCGGAGAGACTTCGGCGAGCGTGACGTTGGTGTAGGTCGCCACCACGTCGTAGCCGGCGTCGGCGGCCATATTGACGTCGAACGGGCTCATATGCGCGAGCGGGGTCAGCATGTGCAGGATGGACTTGGGCATGGGGTCCTCGAAAAAAGCCTAGGATAGATCCGAAACCTCGGCGCCGCGGGCGCGGGCGGCCTGTACTCGC
>JAGWRL010000118.1 GCA_028876585.1 Pseudomonadota bacterium
CGGAAGTGACCAAGATCAAGGCGTTCGGTTCGGCCGGCAAGAAGACGGCGGTGGTCTCAACCATCAACGGCGACGCCAACGTGCCGTTCTATAAGGAGCTTGGCAATCAGGGCGTGAAGGCCACCGACATTCCCGTGGTCGCCTTCTCCGTCGGCGAGGAGGAACTCGCCGGCCTCGACACCAAGCCGCTGCTCGGCCATCTCGCGGCGTGGAACTATTTTGAATCGATCGACACGCCCGAGAACAAGGCCTTCATCGAGCAATGGCACGCCTTCACCAAGAACCCGAAGCGCACCACCAACGATCCGATGGAAGCGCATTACATCGGCTTCAACATGTGGGTGAAGGCGGTCGAGAAAGCCGGCTCCACCGACGCCGACAAGGTGATCGCGGCGCTGCCGGGCACCGAGCAGAAGAACCTGACTGGCGGCACCGCCCAGATGCTGCCCAACCACCACATCACCAAGCCGGTGTTCATCGGCGAAATCCGCCCCGACGGCCAGTTCGACGTGGTGTGGCAGACCAAGGGCCTCGTCCCCGGCGCCGCCTGGTCGCCCTTTCTCGAAGGTTCGAAGGACCTCGTCGCCGATTGGGTGGAGTTGAAGTGCGGCAACTACAACAAGGTGTCGAAGAAGTGCGGCGGTTGACGGCCTCGGCCTGAACCGCCGCAATCAAATGAGGAAGCGCGCGCCGCTTCCCCTTCCTCACGTTCGCGGTGCGCCGCCGAGCAGCCAACCGGGGCGCACCGCCAATCATGACGCTTGCAATTGAAGTGACGAACGGACGGGCGCGTTCAATTGATCCTCAACGCCTGCGCGGCGCGCTCGCCTTGCTGCTGTTCGTCCTCTCGCTCTCGCTGCCGAGCGCGGCCTTCGCCGACGCGCTCGACGACGCTTTCAGCAAACTCTTCGCTGACAAATTCCCGCAGACCGAGCAGGCGATCGTCGCCATCGCCGCCGCCGCGCCGCCACATGGCGCCGAGATGCTGGACGCGCTGCGCGACGGCCGTCTGTATGTCAACGCCGACGAGAAGCGCGTCGTCTACAAGTCGATCGGCGGCGACGCGTTCGACGCGAGGACGGGCGCCAAAGTCGGCAATATCGAGGGTTTCCGCAAGGTGCGCGTCAACAATGGCGTCCGCCGCGCGCTCGATGCGGCGATGGGCGCGCTCGGCGTCGGCGCCGTCGAGCCCGAGCGTCGCATCCACGCCGCGCACGAGTTGTTCAACAATCCCAATCCGACGGCGCTGCCGATCATCGACGCGCAACTCGCCAAGGAGAATGACGTTGACGCCAAAGCGGCGCTGGAGCAGGCGCGCGCGGCCATCGTCGCCGCGACGCCGGAGGCCTCCAACGCCGACGCGCTGCGCGCCGTCGCGGCGCTCGCCGCGCGCGGCGACAAGGCGGCCGAGAATCATCTCGTCGCCCTCGTCGCCAAGCGTGACGATCCGGCGATCCACAAGGCGGCCGACGCGGCGATCGCGCGCATCGACCGTTCGTTGTTTCTCTGGGGTCTGGCGCAAAATGGTTGGTATGGGCTGTCGGCGGCCTCGGTGCTGTTGCTCGCTGCGATCGGGCTCGCCATCACCTTCGGCGTGATGGGCGTCATCAACATGGCGCATGGCGAGATGGTGATGCTCGGCGCCTATTCGACTTATCTGATGCAATTGTTGCTGCCGCCGTCGTTGGCGAATTGGTCCGTGCCGCTGGCCCTGCCGCTGGCCTTCGTCGTCTCCGCGCTCGCCGGCGTCGTCATCGAGCGCCTCGTGGTGCGCTACCTCTATGCGCGGCCGCTCGACACCTTGCTGGCGACCTGGGGCGTTTCGTTGATCCTGCAACAGGCGGTGCGAACCGCGTTCGGCGCCAGCAACCGGCAGGTCTATTCGCCGCCCTTCCTCTCCGGCGCCTATCATTGGGGCGGATTGGAGATCACCAACAACCGGCTCTGGATCATCCTCTTGTCGGGCGCGGTGTTCGCCGCGCTGCTGTTCATCCTGCGCGCCACCTCGTTCGGCCTGCAAATGCGCGCGGTGACGCAGAACCGCCGCATGGCCTCGGCGATGGGGATATCGACCGCGCGCGTCGACATGCTCGCGTTCGCGCTCGGCTCGGGCGTCGCGGGGATCGCTGGCGTCGCGATGTCGCAGATCGACAATGTCTCGCCCAATCTGGGGCAGGGCTATATCATCGACAGTTTCATGGTTGTGGTGTTCGGCGGCGTCGGCAATCTCTGGGGCGCGGCGCTCGGCGCGCTGACGCTCGGCCTCGCCAACAAGATACTGGAGCCGATCATCGGCGCGGTGCAGGGGCAAATCCTTTTGCTGGTGTTTATCATCCTGTTCATCCAGAAGCGGCCGCGCGGCCTGTTTGCTCAAAAGGGCCGGGCGGTGGAATCGTGAGCGACGCCCTTGACCGCGCCGGCTGGATATTTGTCGCCATCATGGCGCTAGCGGCGGTGCTCGTGCCGTTTGCGGCGCTTGCGACGCCGGACGGTTCGGCGGCGCATATGCCCAGTTATCTGGTGCAACTGTTCGGCAAATATCTATGCTACGCCATCCTCGCCATCGCGCTCGATCTGGTGTGGGGCTATTGCGGCATCCTGTCGCTCGGCCACGGCGCCTTCTTCGCGCTTGGCGGCTATGCGATGGGCATGTATCTGATGCGCCAGGTCGGCGCGCGCGGCGTCTACGCCAATCCGCTGCTGCCGGATTTCATGGTGTTCCTGAACTGGCAATCCTTGCCGGTCGCCTGGTGGGGGTTCGAGTCCTTCGCGTACGCGATGCTGATGGTGGCGCTGGTTCCCGGCCTGCTCGCGCTGGCGTTCGGTTGGTTCGCGTTCCGCTCGCGCGTGACGGGCGTTTATCTCTCGATCATCACGCAGGCGATGACGTTCGCGCTGTTCAAGGAATTCTTCCGCAACGACTTCGGCTTCGGCGGCAACAACGGGCTCACCGACTTCAAGGACATTCTCGGGCTGCCGCTGCAATCGGAGGCGGTGAAAGCGGGCTTGTTCTCGCTGACGGCGCTGTTCGTGATCCTCAGCTATCTCGTCTCGCGCGCGATCGTGCGCTCCAAATACGGCAAGGCGCTGATCGCGACGCGCGACGCGGAGAGCCGGATGCGGTTCCTGGGCTATCGGGTCGCGAACATCAAGCTGTTCGCCTTCGTCGTTTCGGCCGTGATGGCGGGCGTCGGCGGCGCACTCTATGTGCCGCAGGTCGGCATCATCAACCCGTCCGAATTCGCGCCCGGCAACTCGATCGAGGCGGCGATCTGGGTCGCGGTCGGCGGGCGCGGCACGCTGGTTGGCGCGGCGATCGGCGCCATTGCGGTCAATTTCGCCAAGACCTATTTCACTGGCGCGCTGCCCGACTATTGGTTGTTCGCGCTCGGGGCGTTGTTTGTCGGCGTCACGCTGTTTTTCCCCGCCGGCCTGATGGGGGCGCTCACCTGGCGCAGGCGGGCGCCGAAGGGGAGCCAGCCATGAGCGAGGACGACGCCAGGCTCACCTCGTCGCTACTCTATCTCGACGACGTGCAGGTGAGTTTTGACGGCTATCGCGCGCTGCGCGGTCTGTCGCTGGTGCTGGCGCCGGGCGAGATGCGGGCGATCATCGGCCCCAACGGCGCTGGCAAGACGACGATGATGGACGTCATCACCGGCAAGACGCGGCCTGACGTCGGCGAGGTCTATTTCGAGGGACGCCATGACCTCACCAGGCTTGACGAGGCCGAGATCGCCACCCTTGGCGTCGGCCGGAAATTCCAGAAGCCGACCGTGTTCGAGAACCATACCGTCAACGACAACATCCTTCTCGCCGCCAAGGCGTCACGCGGCGTGCGGGCTTTGCTCGGCGCGCGCCCAACGGCGCAGTCCAATCAAGCGATCCGGCGCATTCTGGAGCGCACACGGCTGACCGATGTTCGCAACTGGCGCGCCGGCGCGCTCAGTCACGGGCAGAAGCAATGGTTGGAGATCGGCATGCTGCTGGCGCAGGACCCCAAGCTGTTGCTCGTCGATGAACCGGTGGCGGGGATGACCGACGCCGAGACCGCCGAGACCGCGGCGATGCTGAAAGAAATCGCCAAAGAGCATTCGGTTGTGGTGGTCGAGCACGACATGGCGTTCGTGCGCGAACTCGACGTCAAGGTGACGGTGCTGCACGAGGGCGCGGTGCTGGCGGAGGGCTCGCTCGATCAGGTGAGCGCCGACGAGCGCGTCGTCGAAGTCTATCTTGGACGCTAGGGACCCATGCTGAAGGTCGAAAACGTCAATCTGTTCTACGGCGCGGCGCAGGCGTTGCGCGCGGTTTCGCTGTCGGCGGCGCCCGGCCGCGTCACTTGTGTGCTCGGTCGCAACGGCGTGGGCAAATCGTCGCTGATGCGCGCCATCGTCGGGCATCAACCGATTCGCGATGGCGCGATTCGGTGGCGGGACGACGAGATCTCCGCGCTGCCGGCTTACGTAAGGGCGCGCAAGGGCCTGGGCTATGTTCCGCAAGGACGCGAGATCTTTCCGCTGCTGACGGTGTGGGAGAACTTGCAGACCGGGTTGGTCGCGCAGTCGCGCGACAAGCGGACGATGGACGATGAAATATTCAACCTGTTTCCGGTGCTGCGCGACATGCTCGGCCGTCGCGGCGGCGATCTCTCCGGCGGGCAGCAACAGCAACTCGCCATTGCGCGCGCATTGTTGACGCGGCCGAAACTGTTGATTCTGGACGAACCGACCGAGGGCATTCAGCCGTCGATCATCCGCGACATCGGGCGAGCGATCCTCTATCTGCGTCAACGCGGCGATCTTGCGATCCTGATCGTTGAGCAATATTTCGAATGGGCGCGCGATCTCGCCGACGATTACATCGTGATGGACCGCGGCGCGGTGGTGCTGGCGGGCGAACGTAAGGATATGGTTGAAGCTGACGTGCGGAAGCGGCTGGCTGTTTAACCACGTCGCGACAAAAAGCCGGGGCGCGGGGCTGCGCACAAGGTTGGAGTAAGTCGGCGCGGTCAGTGTCGGCGCCCGATGGCTGATCTCATCGATACCGTCGCTAGTCTGATTGACGAGCGCGACCGCGAAGACCTCGAGGTGACGCTGGCGCGCGCCACCTTCGAGATGTCGCGGGCGCGCGCGTTGACGTTCTGGCGCGTGTTCCGTCGCGTCGACGGTGTCTGGCTGCGCAAGCGCCTCATGCTGCCCGAAACCTTTGAACCCGCGGAGACGGTGGAAGACGACGTGCCGCTGGTCGCCGCGTCGGAATGTCTGCGGCTCGCCTATGAGAGCAGGAATGTGGTGCGCTGGCGCGACCGTCCGGGATGTCCCAAGGGGTGCGCGCTGCCGGTGCAGGGGGCCAACGAAGTACTGGGCCTGATTGAAATTGCAGTTGATGCCGATCTCGATCGCCACCGGCTGGCCGCGCTCGCCGGTATGCTCAGAATCTACCGCAGCCATCAGGCCGCGCTCGACTATGGCGACATCGACGAGTTGACGCGGTTGGCCAACCGAAGAACTTTCGATGATCAGTTCGCCCGCTTTGTGCAGGCGGAGGCGCGTCGTCACGGCGTGCGGCGGATCGCCGATGGATGGGGAGCGCGTTCGCATCTCGGCGTCGCCGACATCGACTTCTTCAAACAGGTCAACGATCGCTTCGGCCATCCCTACGGCGACGAGGTGTTGGTGTTGTTTTCGCGCCTTATGCGCGACACGTTCCGCGACACAGACAAGTTGTTCCGCTTCGGCGGCGAGGAATTCGTCATCCTGATGTCGAATTCTACGCTCGACGATGCGCTGGCGGCGTTCGAGCGTTTTCGCGCGGCCGTGGAGGCCTACCACTTTCCGCAGGTCGGGCAGGTGACGGTCAGTATTGGCGTGACGTCGCTGCGGTTGCACGACAACGGCTCGGCCGCGTTTGGGCGGGCCGATCAGGCGCTCTACGCCGCCAAGCGCCGGGGTCGAAACCGGATCATGCTGCATGAGGCGTTGCAGGAATCCCCGGCGCTCGAATCGATGCGCAAGGCGTCGTCGGAGATCGAGTTGTTCTGACGCGGCTCAACCCTGCGCGAGATAGGCGCGCCAACCGCCGAAGTGCGAAATGTCGTGCGCGCCCTCGGTCGCCGCCGCTTCAACCAGAAAGCCCTTCGTGACGGCGCCGTCGGCGAAGCGCAATACGCCGATTCCAAGCGGAGCCGGGATGTTGGCGACGAAGGCGCCGAACGCAGCCGGCTCAAGCGACCAGATCTCCGTCGCAATCGCGGCGCCCTGGCCATCGGCGACGCGCAGCAGGCCGGGCTTCGGCGGCGTCGCGCCCGGCAGCGCGAACAATCGGTAGTCGTGCGTAGTCGTCGCGGCGCGCACGAATTTGGCCCCGAGTCCGACGAGTTCGCGGTTGAGCGGCAACCCCGTGAGATGCGCGCCGACCACGGCGAGTTCAATCCGCCCCCGCGCGGGCGACAGCGCCGGCGCGGGGGCGGGCGTTAGCCCTGTCGCGCCCATCGGCGCGCCGGAGCGCGCCTGGATCAACGCCGCGAGCCCCGCCAGCACGCCGTCAGTTCCGTTCGGCGCGATCAGCGTCACGCTCGATGGCAGGCCGTCGCCACGCATTCCCGCGGGAGCGGCGATGGCGGCGAGATCAAGCAGGTTGACGAAATTGGTGTAGGTCCCGAGCCGCGAGTTCAACCGGACGGGATCAGCCAGCACTTCGGCGACGGTGTAGAGGCGCGGCGCCGTCGGCGTGAGCATCACGTCGAAGTCGCGCCACGCCGCTTCGGTTGTCCGTCGCAGCGCGGCCAGTTTGTAGAAGGCCTCGAAGGCGGACGCGGCGTCGAATTTGCGCGCCCCTTCGATGATGGCGCGGGTGACGGGATGCAGCGCCTCCGGGTTGCTCTCAATCAGCGGCCTGGTTGCAGCGTAGCGCTCGGCGACCCACGGGCCGTCGTAAAGCAGGTGGGCAGCCTCGGCGAACGGGGCGAAATCGAATTCGACCAAAGTGAACCCCAGCGCCGCGACAGTGGCGACGTCGCGAGCGAACGCGGCCTGCGCCTCGGAATCGCCGAAAAACTCCAGCGTGTTGGGTATGCCGACGCGCAACCCGTCGGGGTTGATCAACTCGGGCGGGGGACAGCGGCGGGCATAGGCGTCGGCCCGATCATACATCGCGGCGGCCTGAAAGACAGCGAAAGCGTCGACGACGTCGAGGGCGAATATCGAGATCGTGTCGAGCGTGCGGCACGCGGGCACGACGCCGCTCGACGACAATGCGCCCAGGCTCGGTTTCAGGCCGACGATGCCGTTGAACGCCGCCGGCGCCCGTCCCGAGCCCGCCGTATCGGTGCCGAGCGCGAACGGCACGAGCCCGGCGCCGACCGCGGCGGCCGAGCCGGAGCTGGAGCCGCCGGGGATGAGATCGGCGCGCAGGGCGTTGCGCGGCGCGCCATAGGGTGAGCGCACGCCAACCAGGCCGGTGGCGAACTGGTCAAGATTGGTCTTGCCGATCGGGATCGCGCCCGCCTCAACCAGACGCTGAACAACGAAAGCGGAGCGCTCCGGCATATAGGCGAAGGCGGGACAGGCGGCGGTGGTCGGCAATCCCGCGACATCGATATTGTCCTTGATCGCGAAGGGCGCCCCAAACAACGGCTTGCCCTCAGGGCCCTGCGCCGTCAGCCGCCGCGCATCGGCGAGCGCCTCGCTCAGCGGGCGCAGGGTGATGAACAAGGCGGCGTCATCATGCGCGGCGATGCGGGCGTAAGTCTCCTCAATCGTCTGCGCCGGCGATTTGCCTGAGCGGTGCGCCGCGATCGTCGCGGCCAATGTCATGGTCATGCGTGTCCCCTTCGCGGCCGCGCTCATTTCAGCGCGCCGACGGCGACGATGCAAGCCGCGCGCTAGCCGGCGCGCTGCTTTCGCCCAAGTTTTATGCATCCGGCGCCGATGAGACGGGCGCCGTGCGATCAGCGCGCAAGCGGTTTGACTGTTCGCCGCGCCGGGGAGCGGTGAAACGTCATCGCCGCGAGGTTAAAGCGACAGCGGCACGGCTCTTGCTCGATGGCGTCACGGGTTCGGCGCGCCAGCGACGCGCAGCCACATCGGGGGAGTGCATATGTCGGATAGATCCATTTCGCGCCGCGCGTTGTTGCAAAGCGCCGCGTTCGGCGCGGCCTTCGGTCTGCGCCCGTGGAGCAGCGCCCGCGCCGCCGACCTCACGGTTGGAATCGTCTATGTCGGCGCGCGCGACGATTTCGGTTGGAACCAGGCGCATGCGGTCGCGATCAAGGCGCTGAAGGAAGTGGCGGGCGTCAAGGTCGTCGAGGAGGAGAACGTGCCGGAGACCGACGCAGTCTCCAAGTCGATGGAATCGATGATCAACCTCGACGGCGCCGGCCTCATTCTGGCGACCTCGTTCGGCTATTACTCGCCGTTCGTGGTTGACCTGGCGAAGAAATACCCGGCGGTGCAATTCCGCCACGCCGCGCCGCTGTGGAGCAAAGACAAAGACCCCAAGAACGCCGGCTCGTATTTCGGCTACCTCAACCAGGCTCATTATGTCGACGGCGTCGCGGCGGGGCTCTCGACCAAGACCAACAAGATCGGCTTCGTCGCCGCCAAGCCGATCGCCAGCGTGTTGTCCAACATCAACTCGGTGCTGCTCGGCGCGCGCAGCGTCAATCCGAAAGCGGTGGTGCAGGTGATCTTCACCGGCGACTGGTCGATGCCGGTGCGCGAGGCGGAAGCCGCCAATGCGCTGGTGGACGCCGGCTGCGACGTCATCACCTGTCACGTCGACGGACCGAAGGTCGTGATTGAAACCGCGGAGAAGCGGGGCGCGAAGACCTGCGGCCACAACGCCAGTCAGGCGCCGCTCGCGCCCAAGGGGTTCATCACCGGCGCGGAATACAAGTGGGAGACGATCTACAAGGGCTACGCCGCCGACATCCAGAGCGGCAAGGCGCTGTCCAACTTCACCGCCGGCGGCTACGAGGCCGATTTCGTGCGCAACTCCCCGTTCGGCGCCGGTTGCTCGGAGGCGGGCAAGAAAGCCGCGCTCGCCGCCATCGAGGGCCTGCGCGCCAGGAAGCCGATCTATGTCGGTCCCCTGAAGGACAACAAGGGCAATCTGGTCATCGACAAGAGCTACGGCAATCTCGACCCGTTCCTCGACAGGATGGATTATCTGCTCGACGGCGTCGTCGGCTCGATCACCTGAAGCCGGGGGCAGGCCGTGTCGGACGCCAACCTTATTCAATCCGCGCCGCGGGCGATGGCGCCGGTGGCCATCGGTTCGTCGCGGTGGCGCGCCGACGCCGAATATGTCGTTATTCCCGTGCTGGCGATCGCCGCCGCGTTCCTGCTGTTCTCGGCGTTTCTGCTGACCGTCGGCAAGTCGCCGATCGAGTTCGTGCAATTGGTCTGGCGCGGCGGGTTCGGCACGGCGTTTTCGCTGCAAAACACGCTGCAACGCTCGTCGCCGCTGATCCTGACCGCGCTGGCGGTGGCGATTCCGGCTCGCATCGGTCTGATCATGATTGGCGGTGAGGGCGCCTTGGTGCTCGGCGGTTTCGTCGCCGCCACTGTGGCCATTCCTTTGGTTGGCGTGGCGCCGCCGATGCCGACGTTGATCGTCATGGCGCTGGCGGGGATGATGACCGGCGCGATCTGGATGGGCGCCTGCGGTTTCCTTCGCTACGCGCGCGGCGTCAATGAAACCATCGCTTCGCTGCTGCTGACCTATATCGGCGTGGCGATTATGAATTTCTTCGTCGAGGGACCGTTGCGCGATCTCTCCAACCCGAACAAGCCGTCCACCAAGCCGATCGGCGCGGCCTATATGGTGGGGCCGATTCCGGGCACTTCGGTGCATTGGGGCTTCCTGTTCGGCGTCGTGCTCTGCCTCGCGCTTTATCTGTTGATGGCGCGCACCACCTTTGGTTTCGCCGCGCGGGTGACTGGCGGCAATTTCCGCGCCGCGCTGGCGCAAGGGCTGCCGGTTGGACGGTTGATCGTTGCCTGCTCGGCGATCGCCGGCGCTTGCGCGGGCCTCGCCGGCTTCTTCGAGGTGGCGGCGATCCAGGGCCGCGCCAACGCATCGCTGGCGGCGGGTTACGGCTTCACCGGCATTCTCGTCGCCTTTCTGGCGCGCCACAATCCGCTGGTCATTCCCCCGGTGGCGATCCTGTTTGGCGGCATCGTCGCCGCCGGCGGGCTGGTGCAACGCCGCATGGGCCTGCCTGATGCGACGGTGCAGGTGCTCGAAGGGCTGATCTTCGTCGTGCTGCTGACTTCGGAGACGCTCTACGGCCGGTTCTCTTTCTTCAAGCCGGGGGCGCGCTGATGGAAAGCCCGGCTCTCATCGTTCTGGTGGCGATGCTCGGCGGCGCGATCCGCGTCTCGACGCCGTTCATGTTTGTGGCGCTCGGCGAATGTCTGACCGAGAAATCGGGCCGGGTGAATCTCGGCCTGGAAGGCACGTTGGTGCTGGGCGCGATGACGGCCTATGCGATCTCCTATCATACCGGCAACCCTTGGGCGGGCGTGCTGGCGTCGGGCCTCGCCGGGTCCGCGCTCGGCGCGATGCATGGCGCGATCTGCGGCCTGCCGCGAGTGAACGACGTCGCGGTCGGCATCGCGATGATGTTGTTTGGCGTCGGCGTCGCGTTTTTTCTGGGCAAGCCGTACATTCAGCCGGAGGCGGCGCGGCTGGGCTCGATACCGTTTGGCTGGTGGGTCGAGAGCGCCAACCTGAAGAGCGCGCTTAATGTCAACCCGTTGTTCTTCGTCGGCGTCGCCTCGGCGTTCGCGCTGACCTGGGCGCTGCGCAACACGCGCTGGGGCCTGGTTGTTCGCACGGTGGGCGATAGCGCCCCGGCCGCGCGTGCGATGGGCGTGTCTGTCAATGGCGTCCGGTTGATGACGACGACCATCGGCGGCTTCTTCGCTGGCGTTGGCGGGGCGTTCCTGTCGCTGTCCTATCCCGGTTCTTGGAATCAGGGGCTGTCGTCCGGACAGGGGCTGATGGCGGTGGCGCTGGTGATCTTCGCGCGCTGGAGCCCGCTGCGCTGCGTCGGTGCCGCTTTGTTGTTCGGCGCGGCGGGCGCTATCGGCCCGTCGCTGCAATCGATCGGCGTCACGCAGGGCTATTATTTCTTCAACGCCGCGCCCTACATTCTGACGTTGGCGATCATGATCGCCACCTCCAACGCCAAACACGCCGCCGCCGATATGCCGGGCGAACTCACCATGGCGAAATGACGATGACGACGCTCGACGCCGACCCCTATCCCTGGCCCTACAACGGCGATCTGCGGCCCGACAACACGGCGATCGTGGTGATCGACATGCAGACCGATTTCTGCGGGCCGGGCGGCTATGTCGACAAGATGGGATATGATCTGTCGCTGACGCGCGCGCCGATCGCGCCCATCAAAGCCGTGCTCGCCGCCGCCCGCCCGCGCGGCTATCACATCATCCACACGCGCGAGGGCCATCGCCCGGACTTGTCCGATCTGCCCGCCAACAAGCGCTGGCGTTCGCGCCGCATCGGCGCCGGGATAGGCGACGCCGGGCCGTGCGGAAAGATCCTGGTGCGCGGCGAGCCGGGTTGGGAGATCATCGACGAACTCGCGCCGGCGCCGGGCGAGATCGTGATCGACAAGCCGGGCAAGGGCTCGTTCTGCGCCACCGACCTCGAACTCATCCTGCGCACCAGGCGCATCGACAATCTCGTGCTGACCGGCATCACCACCGACGTCTGCGTCCACACGACCATGCGCGAGGGCAATGATCGCGGCTTTGAATGTGTGTTGCTTGAGGATTGTTGCGGCGCGACCGATGCGGGCAATCATCTGGCGGCGATCAGGATGGTCAAGATGCAGGGCGGCGTGTTCGGCGCGGTGTCGAACTCGACAGCGCTGATCGCAGGAATGCCATGACATGAACGCGCCCATTCCGCGCCTTGGCCCGTCGTTGGAGACGGTCGGCATGAGCAAGAGTTTCGGCGCCTTGCGCGCGCTCGACAATGTGTCGATCAAAGTCCCCGCCGGCGGCTTTCACGCGCTGCTGGGCGAAAACGGCGCCGGCAAATCGACGCTGGTCAAATGCATCATGGGTTTCTACAGCGCCGACAAGGGCCAGTTGATGCTCGACGGCGCCGAGGCGCAGGTGCGTAACCCGCGCGACGCGCAGGCGCTTGGCGTCGGCATGGTCTATCAGCATTTCACGCTCGCGCCGTCATTGAGCGGCGCGGAAAATCTGGTTGTCAGCCGCGCCGATGCGCCGGCGCTGATCAACTGGCGCGCCGAGCGCCGCGCGCTCAACGCCTTTCTTGAACGCATGCCGTTCCGGGTTCCGCTCGATCGCCCGGTGTCATCGCTGTCGGCGGGCGAGCGGCAGAAGCTCGAAATCCTGAAACTGCTCTACCTCAACCAGCGCTTCCTCATTCTCGACGAACCGACCTCGGTGCTGACGCCCGATGAGGCCGACGAGATCCTCGGGTTGCTGCGCGGCATGACGCGACGCGGCGAGATCACGGTGATGATGATCTCGCACAAGTTCCGCGAGGTCGAAGCGTTTTGCGACGCGTTCACGGTGCTGCGGCGCGGCGCGAAGGTGGGCGAGGGCGAGGTCGGGGCGGTGTCGACGCACGAGATGGCGCGGATGATGATTGGCGATTCGGTGGTGCGCCCTTCAGCGGCGCGCGCGGCCGGGCCGCCGCGCAACGCCACGCTGGAGATCGCCGGCTTGACGGTCGAGGGCGACGAGGCGCGCGACAAGGTGATCGACTTCAACCTGAAGATCAAGGGCGGCGAGATCGTCGGCGTCGCCGGCGTCTCCGGCAACGGGCAGAGCGAGTTGGTCGAGGCGCTGTCGGGGCAGCGACCGATCAAGCGTGGTCAGGTGTTGATTGACGATCACGATTTCGAGCCGAAGCGCGATCATTTCGCGCGGTTCAAAGTCTTTGGCCTGCCGGAGGAGCCGTTGCGCAACGCGGCCGTGCCGATGATGTCGGTTGCGGAAAACATGGCGTTTCGCGATTTCGACAAGCCGTCGATGGCGAGCCTGTCGTTCTGGCTGTCGCCGGGGCCGATGCGGGCGCGGGCGCGCGAGTTGATTGGGCGCTACAACGTCAAGACGCCCTCGACCGAGACGCCGATCCGCGATCTCTCCGGCGGCAATGTGCAGCGGGCGGTGCTGGCGCGCGAACTGTCGCAGGAGGTCGATGTGCTGATCGTCGCCAATCCGTGCTTCGGCCTCGATTTCGCCTCCGTCGCCGATATTCGCGCCCAGATCATGGAGCAGCGCAATCGCGGCGCGGCGGTGCTCTTGGTGTCGGAGGACCTCGACGAAATTCTCGAACTCGCCGACCGCATCGCGGTGATGTCGGGCGGCCAGGTCGCCTATGAAACGCCGGCGGAAGGGGCGGATCGCACCACGATCGGCCGCCATATGGCGGGGCATTGAGCCATGATCGAGGTTGACGCGCAACCGTTCCCGTTCGTTCTCGATTCCCGCCATGTCGCGCTGGTGGTGATCGA
>JAGWRL010000119.1 GCA_028876585.1 Pseudomonadota bacterium
CGAAGACATGGCGCGGCGGCGCGGCGCGGTGATCGTAGTCGCCAGCGCCCTGCCGCAGACGCTCGACCGCATTTCGCGCTGGGCGGCCGGGCTTGAGGGCAAGGGGTTTGCGTTGACGCCGGCCTCGGCGCTGACGCTCGCCCGGCCCGACCGCGCCGCCCGCGCCCCATGAGAGCGGCCGCGCCCCATTCCGGCTATCGCCCCTGCGCCGGCGTCGCGCTGGTCAACGCGCGCGGCGAAGCCTTCATCGGCCGTCGCCGCGGCGAGCGCGGCCCGCGCGGCTGGCAGATGCCGCAGGGCGGCATCGACCCCGGCGAGGCGCCGCTCGCCGCCGCCATGCGCGAACTCTATGAGGAAACCAACGTGCGCTCGACGCGGCTGATCGCCGAGGCGCCGCAATGGCTCGCCTACGACCTGCCCGAGGGCGCCAACAAGCGGTTCGGCGGGCGCTATCGCGGCCAGACGCAAAAATGGTTCCTGTTCCGCTTCGAGGGCGAGGAGGCGGAGATCGACATCCACCACCCCGCCGAGGGCCGGCATCACGCCGAATTCGAGGATTGGCGCTGGGCGCCGCTCGACGCCCTGCCCGACCTCGTCGTGCCGTTCAAACGCGCGGTCTACGCCCAGATCGTCGCCTGGTTCGCGCCGCTCGCGGCTCAGCGCCCGGCCTGAATCTCGGCCATCGCCTCCTGGGCGAATTCGTCGAGGCGGCGGCGGATGCGATGTTCCGAAATATCCGGCAACGCCGCGACCAGTTCGGCCACCAGCGCCTCGTCGTCGCCGGCTTCGAGCGAGCGGGCGACGAACGCCGCCTCATAATCCGCCAGCGCCGGCCCGACGAGGCCGCGCGCCTCCCCCGCCCAGCGCCCTAACTTGCGATTGCGCCGGGCGCGGGCGCGGAACCGCACATCCTCCTGATGCGCGTAGGCGCGCTCAAAACCTTCTTCGCGTCGGGTCAGACTGTCCATTTAAGCTTCTCCCTAAGCCGAATAAGCCACAGGTTTTCGACGCTTTCGCGGCGGCGCGGGGCCGTGCTAGACGGTTTCCTACGCCCAAGGAGCCGCCTTTGACCGCCGAGCCCGCCGACATCGCGAAAATGCCGTTCGAAGCCGCGATGGCGGAGCTTGAGAGCATCGTCGACCGGCTCGAAAAAGGCAGCGTGACGTTGGAGGAATCGATCCAACTCTACGAACGCGGCGAGCAACTGAAGGCGCGCTGCGAGGCGCTGCTGAAGGACGCGGAAATGCGGATCGAGAAGATCGCGCTAGGGGCCGACGGCAAGCCGAAGGGCGTCGTGCCGCTGGATTAGAGCTTGCCTCGCGCGCCGGTTCACCAGTGATCGCGGCAGACCCTCAACTTGCAGGAGCCGTTCCACCGACGATCCACGCAACGGCAACTTTGTAATCTCCCCGCGTCCCGCGACGTGGCGTTCGCCTGCGGGGAAACATGCCACGCCGCAGCGCTTTGCAAGCCGACGGGGCCGACGAGACAAAGGGTCGACAAGAAGACGATCGCCATGAGCGCGCGCATTGTGGGGGTTTCCGCCGGCGATGAGGCCTAGGCTGGGATAATGCAGGGCGCGGCGGAAAGATCAAGCGCGTCCTTGCGCCTTGACGCGATAATGTAGTAACATATCTACACTTGGAAATGTGGAGAAGCGACATGACCATCACGACGCTTTCCAGCCGCGAGTTCAATCAGGACACCAGCCGCGCCAAAAAGGCGGCGCAGGAGGGGCCGGTGTTCATCACCGACCGGGGCAAGCCCGCCCATGTGCTGCTGAGCATCGAGGACTATCGCAAGCTGACCGGCGGGCCTCGAAACATAGCCGACGCCCTGGCGATGCCCGGCGACGCCGACATAGAGTTTGATCCGCCCCGCCTCAACATCCGTTTGCGGCCGGCGGATTTCGACTGATGTTCATCCTCGACACCAACGTCGTTTCCGAAATGCGCAAAATTCGCATGGGGAAAGCCGATCCCAACGTTGAAAAATGGACCGCCAGCGTAGACGCGGGAAGTCTATTCATCTCGGCCATCACGATCTTTGAGCTGGAAATCGGCGTTTTGCAGCTCGAACGCAAAGACCCAAAACAAGGCGCGATGCTTCGCGTATGGCTGGATACGCTCGTTGTTCCCGAGTTCACTGGACGCATTTTCCCCATCGACGCCGCGGTCGCGAAGGCCTGCGCCAAGCTTCACGTTCCCGATCCGCGCGCCGAACGCGACGCTTTCATAGCGGCGACGGCGATTGTCCACGCCATGACGATCGTGACCCGCAACGCGGCCGACTTTGAAGCGACCGGCGCTTTGATATTCAACCCTTGGGCCAGCCCGACGCGAAGCTGACCGACGAAATCACTCCTCGTCGGCCGGGTCGTCCTGTTCGACCGGCGCGCCCGGTATGACATAGCTCCCCTTCAGCCAGCGGCCGAGGTCGATGTCGGCGCAGCGGCGCGAGCAGAACGGCGCATATTGCGGATCGCGCGGCTTGCCGCAGATCGCGCAGGGTTTTGGCGGCGGGGCGGGTTGGTCGTTCACGCCGGCCTCCATCCCTCCAGCACGGGATAGCCCTCCCCCGTCAGCAGGCCCGCGACTTCGGCCAAAGGCAAGCCCACGACATTGGTGTAGGAGCCGATCAGCCGGATCACGAAGGCGCCCGCGAGGCCCTGGATCGCATAGCCGCCCGCCTTGCCGCGCCATTCGCCGCTGTCGAGATAGGCGGTCGTCTCCGCCCGCGACAGCCGCTTGAAGCGCACCCGGCTTTCCACCAGCCGCGTCCGTTTCGCCCCCGTCGCCGTGACCAGGCAAAGGCCGGTGTAGACGCGATGCGCGCGGCCCGACAGCAGCGCCAGACAATCCTCGGCCTCCTCGGTGATCTCGGCCTTGGGCAGGATGCGCCGGCCGACGCAGACCACCGTGTCGGCGGCGAGCGTCATCGCGCCGTCCAGTTCGCCGCGCTTGGCGGCGACCGCCGCCGAGGCTTCGGCTTTGTCCAAAGCCAGCCGTAGCGCCAGCGCGCGCGGCGTCTCGGCCCGGCGCGGCGTCTCGTCGAGATCGGAGGGGATGACGGCGTCGGGCTCGATGCCGATCTGTTGCAGAAGGGCGACCCGCCGGGGCGACCCCGATGCGAGCACCAGTCGAGGGCCGGCTTCGCGCAAGTGGTGTCCGCCGGGTTACTTGAAGCGATAGGTGATGCGACCCTTGGTGAGGTCGTAGGGCGTCATTTCGACGAGCACTTTGTCGCCCGCGAGCACGCGGATGCGATTCTTGCGCATCTTGCCGGCGGTGTGAGCAATGATCTCGTGATCGTTCTCCAGCTTGACGCGAAACGTCGCGTTGGGCAGCAATTCGACAACGAAGCCCGGAAACTCCAGCAGCTCTTCTTTCGACATCTGAACCTTTCTTGCACGACCTCGCCCCTGGCGAGGCGCGCGGACCCTATCGGAAACCGCAGAAATCCGAAACCGCTTTTATGCCGCCGGCGGCGCTTCTTCGCGCCGATGCTCGGCTTCGAGCCGACGGAAGCGCCGGATCGCGAACGGAATGCTGCCGAGATAAAACGCCGCCAACGCCACCAGCGCCTGCAACGGGAAATAGGCGATCGACAGCAGCGCCGCAACGACCCCGATCAGCGCCACCGCGACATATTCGCGCGGCACCCGGCCGAGCGACTTGCCTGAGAAATGCGGCACCCGGCTCGCCATCAGGATCGCGATCGCCAGCACATAGGCCGCCTCGACGGCGGCGAAGCCGCGGCTGACGGTTTCGCCCGGCCCCGCCTCCATCATCCTGACATAGACCGGCAGCAGCCCGACCACCGCCCCCGCCGGCGCCGGCATGCCGACGAAAAACCCCTTGCGCCAGGCGGGCAGTTCGGGATCGTCGACCATCACGTTGAAGCGCGCCAGCCGCAGCGCGCAGGCGATGCAGAACAACAGGCAAATCAGCCAGCCGAACCCGAGCAGCCGCGACAGGCCGGAAAAATACAGCACGATCGCCGGCGCGACGCCGAAATCCACGAAATCGGCGAGCGAATCAAGCTCCGCCCCGAAGCGCGACGTGCCTTTCAGCGCCCGCGCGATGCGCCCGTCGAGCCCGTCGAGCACCGCCGCCGCCGCGATCGCCATCACCGCCCATTCGATCGCGCCCTCGAAAGTGAAGCGGATCGCGGTGACGCCGGCGCTGAGCGCCATCAAAGTCACGATGTTGGGGATCAGCATCCGCAGCGGGACGCCGCCGAAACGGGGGCGGGGAGACGGCTCCATGCTCAACCCCGACTGAACAGGCGTTGCGGCGCGTCGGCCCGCGTCAGCGCGATCACGGTTTCGCCGGCGACGCAGCGGCTATCCATCCCGACGATGACGCTAGCGCCCTCCGGCATATAGACATCGACGCGCGAGCCGAAGCGGATCAGGCCGAATCGGTCGCCCGCCCCGAGCCGCGCCCCCTGCTGGGTGAAGCAGACGATGCGCCGCGCCACCAGCCCGGCGATCTGCACCACGCCAAATCGGCCGGCCTCGGATTCGATGACGAGGCCGCTGCGCTCGTTGTCCTCGCTCGCCTTGTCGAGATCGGCGCTGAGGAACAGCCCCGGCCGGTAGGCGATCAGCGCCACCCGGCCCTCGACCGGCGCGCGGTTCACGTGGCAGTCGAACACGTTCATGAAGATCGACAATTTCAGCATCGGCGCCGCGCCCAGGCCCAGATCGGGCGGCGGCGGCGCGTGGCCTACGAAACAGACCCGCCCATCCGCCGGGGCGACGACGAGATCGGCGCGGATCGGCGTCACCCGCGCGGGATCGCGGAAGAAATAGGCGCACCACAAGGTGGCGACGAAGGCGAGCCAGCCGAGCGGCGCCCACACCCACCATAGAACCAGCGTCGCCAGCGCGAACCCGCCGACGAAGGGATAGCCCTTGGGGTGGATCGGCGTGAGCGACTCGCGAATGGATTTGATGACCGCCATGCGGACCTCGGTTTAACGGACGCGCCGCCTTTTGGCGCATCGCGTCAAATAAGTCACTCCGCCGCGCGTTCCTCGAATTCGTGCTCGGCGCGATCCGCCTCGCGCAGCTTCTCGGCCGCCTCGGCGAGTTGGCGCTGGCGGTTCCACAATCCGGCGTAGAGGCCGTCTTGCGCCAGCAACTGCTCGTGCCGGCCGCGTTCGGCGATCACGCCCTTGTCGAGCACGATGATCTCGTCGGCCCCGACCACGGTCGACAGCCGATGGGCGATCACCAGCGTCGTGCGCCCGCGCGACACCCGCTCCAGCGCGTCCTGGATTTCGCGCTCGGTGTAGCTGTCGAGCGCCGAGGTCGCCTCGTCCAGCACCAGGATCGGCGGCGCTTTCAGGATCGTGCGCGCGATGGCGACGCGCTGTTTCTCGCCGCCCGACAGCTTCAGCCCGCGCTCGCCGACCTGCGAATCATAGCCCATCGGCAGCGACTGGATGAAGCCGTCGATGCGCGCGCTCTCCGCCGCCTCGCGCACCTCCGCCTCCGCCGCGCCGTCGCGGCCGTAGCGCACGTTATAGGCGATGCTGTCGTTGAACAGCACGGTGTCCTGCGGCACCATGCCGATGGCGGCGCGCAGCGACGTCTGCGTCACCTTGCCGATGTCCTGCCCGTCGATGGTGATGCGCCCGCTCGAGGGCTCATAGAAGCGGAACAGCAGCCGGGAGATGGTCGATTTGCCGGCGCCCGAGGGGCCGACGATCGCCAGCGTCGTGCCCGCCGGCGCCTCGAACGACACGCCCTTCAGGATGCCGCGCTGCGCGTCATAGGCGAAATGCACGTCCTCGAACTTGACGATTCCGCGCGTCACCACGAGCTCGCTCGCGCCGGGAACGTCCTTGATCTCGGGGTTCTGGCCGAGGATGTCGAACATCGCGCCGATGTCGACGATCGCCTGCTTGATCTCGCGATAGACCATGCCCATGAAATTGAGCGGCGTGTAGAGCTGCAACATCATCACGTTGAGCAGCGCGAAATCGCCGACGGTGTTGCGCCCGGAGCGCACGCCCGCCACGCACATCAGCAGCACCGCGATCATGCCGCAGGTGAAGATGACCGCCTGTCCGGCGTTGAGCACGGCGAGCGAGACATAGGTGCGCACGCTCATGCGCTCGTAGCGCGCCATCGACTTGTCGTAGCGCGCCGCCTCGCGCGCTTCGGCGCCGAAATATTTGACCGTCTCGAAATTGAGCAGCGAATCGATCGCCTTGGTGTTGGCGTCGGTGTCGCTCTCGTTCATCGAGCGGCGGATCGAGATGCGCCAGTTGGTCGCGATGGTGGTGTAGAGGAGATAGAGCGCGACGGTGACGACCAGCGCGGCGACATAGCGCCAGTCGAAGGTGATCAGGAACGCCGCGACGATCAGCACGAACTCGACCGCGGTCGGCACGGCCGTCAACATCGAGGTGCGGATGATCGTCTCGATCGCCGCGCGGCCGCGCTCCAGCACGCGGGTGAGGCCGCCGGTCTTGCGTTCGAGATGGAACCGCAGCGACAACCGGTGCAGATGCTCGAACACTTCGATCGCCAGCCGCCGCACCGCGTTCATCGCCACCGCCGCGAACAGGGCGTCGCGGCCCTGCTGCGTCAGCGCCATCAGAATCCGCAAAACCCCGTAAAGCGCGGTCAGCGCGAACATGCCGGTGAGGAAGCCCGGCAGCGGGATGTGCTTGGCGTCCGGCGCGCCCGCCAGCGCGTCGGTGGCGTATTTGAAGGCGTAAGGGATGGCGATAGTGACGAATTTCGACGCGAACATCAGCACGATCGCCAGCCCGACGCGCAGCTTGAGGTCGGCGCGGTCGGCGGGCCAGATATAAGGCGTCAGCAATTTGACGGTGCCAAGGAATGTGCCCTGCGTCTCCAACTTGAGTTTCGGCGGCGCATTCGGGCTCGAAGAGGGCGGCATGACATTCCGGGCGTGCAGGGGAGAACGGGCCTGCATATAGGACTAAGCGCGGCGAATATCACCCCCGCGACGCCATCGCGCTTGCGCGCCGACACGCGGGCGCGCGGCCTCGCGGCGAGGTTTTCTCAGCGTCAACATTGCGCTTCCTGTGACATGTCGTCCCAACGATTAAAGTGTGGATGAAACATTGTAGATCAATATTGAAATAAGCCGAAAATAAGCTATACGGTCAATGTCTGGATCGACAGCGCGGGGTCTCCAAGGTCCGGCATTCTGTTTCGCGCTCTAGCGGATTGTTACGCTCGGCGGTTGTTAACATTGATTGCATTCGACTCCGCATAAACATTGAACAGCAGGATTTAAACGACATGGAAAGAGATGGGTTGAGCAACCCGGTGGAATTGGCGGCGGAAATTGTCTCCGCTTACATCTCGAACAATTCTCTTCCGATGTCGGAACTCGCCAATTTGATCACAACGGTGCATGGCGTGGTGGTCGGGCTGTCGGGCGCGGCGCCCGAGGAGGCGCCCGCCGAGCCGCTGCGGCCCGCCGTTTCGATCAAGAAGTCGATTTCGCAGGATTACCTGATCTGTCTGGAGGACGGCCGCAAATTCAAGTCGCTGAAGCGGCATCTGCGGACCCGCTACAACCTGACGCCAGAGCAATATCGCGCCAAGTGGCAGTTGCCGGTCGATTATCCCATGGTCGCGCCCGGCTACGCCGAGCGGCGCTCGCGCATGGCGAAAGACATGGGCCTTGGCCAGCAACGTCGCGTCAGCAAGAAGAAAAAGTAAGCCGGCGCCAACATCGGCGTCTCGCGCAATGCGGTAAAGCGTTGCGGCTGTGACCGTCGTTGCGCGCGAATAGCGTGGCTCATTGTCGTCTCAACGTCTTCGCCGCGAGTAGATTCGCCGCGCGCCGCAATATGAGCGACGCGCGCTGATCCCGTTACGTCGTGATGCGGATTTATTCTCGCCCGCTCGGCGCGGCGTCCACTTCGGGTCATCGCCGGGCTAAAATATTTGCGCGACATTTTCAACAACACCTCCAACAAAAGCATTGCGGTAATTTAATTACGAAGCGTCATATCAACTTTAGAACTTCGGCTCGCTTTACATCAAAATCATCTTCTCGACTTTCTTCACGACGGAACGGGCCCGCGCGGACATGCCTTGATTTTTCACGCTCAACGCCGTAGCATGGTTAGCGCTTTCTGGACGTTGCAGAGGATGGCTCCGCCGTGTTGGCCTACGTTCGGTTTCCGGCGGTGCAACTTCCCCATGCGGTTGGCCGCGATGACGCCGATGGCCGCCGCAAATCCGACGGGCGGCCGGGCCACCTCTGCCACGGCCCCTACATCACGCTCGGCCCCGGCCGATACACCGCGGGCTTTTACCTGCAACGCGGCGCCGCCGGCGACGACGACGGCGAAATCGTGATCGACGCCTGCAACGCGCAAGGCCAGCAGATTTTCGCCAAACAGACGACGCCAGTGAAGGAGCTGTTCTCCTCCGTCGCCGGTTTGCAGCATGTCGATTTCACCATCGATGTGGTCGAGCGCGGCTGCGAATTGCGGCTTTGGGTGCCGGCGCGGACCCATGTCGAGGTCAGCGAGGCGGTGCTGTTCCGCACCGACATCGACAATTGGGGACGCCGATGAGCGCCGCTCGACCGCAGCAATTCTCCGGATCGGCGGGCGGGCGCAGCGAGAACGACGTTCTGCGGCTCGAAATCGAGCGGTTGCGCAGCTTCGTCGAGGTGCGCGTCCAGGCGCAGGAAAACATGCTGCGCGCGATGGTGGTGGAAAGCGCCGCGCGCGCCAGGGAGGCGCTCGAGGGCCGCATCCAGCTCGCCGCGCGCGAGGCGATCGCCTTCGCCCATCAGGGGCTGGAGCATCACGAGGCGGCGCTGCGCGCGCTCGGCCGCCGCCTCGCGGAAATGGCGCGCGAGCCATGCGAGGTGGAGACCGCTTGCCCGACCCCGCCCGGCGTCGGGCTTTACGCCCTCGGCGTTCCCCTCGGCGAGGCGTCCGACTGCCAACGCCTCGAGGTCGGCGACGCGACCGATCCGGCGTTCCTGTCGGCGCTCGCGCATCTGCCGATCCTGCCCGGCGGCGCGGCCAGGCTGGTGGCGGCGCATGTGATCGAGTTCGCGCCGATGGCGGCGCTGAGCGAACGGATATTGCCGCACTGGCGGTCGCGCTTGGCGCCAGGGGGCGAGTTGGTGATCGTCACGCTCGACGGCCCCGCCTGGGCGGCCGAGTTGTTGCGGGCGGAGGGCGGCTTTGAGGCGATGCGCCGCCGCCTCGGCGCGGATGGCGGGGGGCGTCCGCTGTGCAATCTGTTCGACGCCGCCGGCCTCGCCGCCTTGCTGCGCGGCGCCGGTTTTGCGCCCGACGCGGCGGAGGTCGCGGGTTCGCAACTCAGAATTGTCGCCCGGCCGGCTGCGGCGTGACGGAACGACGCGTTTCCGTCGTCATCTGCACGGACGACCGGCTGCCTTACCTCAAGTCCACGTTGCAGGCGCTGGAGGGGCTGGATTACCGCGCCTTCGAGCTATGTCTCGTCTGCGGCCCGACGCCGGACGGCACGCGCGAATTCGCCGCCGCGCTCGGGGCCCGGGTGAAGATCGCGCATTGTCCGAAGCGCAACCTGTCGCGCGCCCGCAACCTCGGCGTCGCGCTGGCGGCGGGCGAGATCGTCGCGTTCCTCGACGACGACGCGATGCCGGAAGCCGAATGGCTCACCGACCTCAGCGCCGCCTACGACGACCCCGAGACGGCGGCGGCCGGCGGCGTGGTCTACGATCCCACCGGGCTTGAGTTTCAGGCCCGCTTCGTCACCATCGACCGGCTCGGCTATGCGACGGAGCATTGGCGGGGGCCGTTGGAGCGGCTGAGCTTTCCGTTCTCGCCGGAATTTCCGCACCTCTTGGGCGCGAATTGCTCGGCGCGGCGCGAGACGCTGCTCGAACTCGGCGGCTTTGACGAGGAATACGAGTATTTCCTCGACGAGACCGACCTCCTCACGCGCATCAACGACGCCGGCGGCCGCATCGCGCAATTGCCGCGCGCCGCCGTGCATCACCGGCCGGCGCCGAGCGTGCTGCGCGAATCCACCGCGATCATGCGAAGCTGGCGCCAGGGCCTCAAGAACCGGGTCTATTTCGGCCTGCGCAACGCGCTGCGCCACCACACCCCCTGGGAGGTTTTGCGCGCGGCGGTGAATGACGCGGAGCAATGGCAGGCCGGAATCGAGCGCCGCGTCGCCATGGGCGAGCAGCCGCGCGCCGATCTCGCGCGTTTCACGCAGGAAGGGTTGCTGGCGGTGGCGGAAGGCATCGAGGCCGCACGCGCGCCGGCGCGCAAGCTGATGAGCGCCGCCGCCCGCCGCGCGGAGCCGCCCGCCTTACGGCCCTATCCGCTGCCGAAGCCGGCGCGCCGGCTCTGCCTCGCCCTCGTCACGCAGGACTATCCGCCCGGACAGAACGGCGGCATCGCGCGCAACATGGCCGAACTCGCCAGCGCCTGGGCGGCGATGGGCCATTTCGTGCATGTGTTCACCCGCGCGAAAGGGCGGCCGAGCCTCGATTTCGAGGCCGGCGTCTGGGTGCATCGTTTAGAACCCGCCGCGTCGGCGGCCCCGCCCGACCTGATCCCGCCGCACCAGATTCCGCAATCCCTTTGGGATCATTCGCAGGCGATGTTCGAGGCGGTCGCCAAGCTCGACGCGACGCGGCGGGTCGATCTCGTCTATGCGCCGTTGTGGGATTGCGAGCCGATGGCGTTCCTGCGCGAGCCGCGCTTTCCCCTGCTCTGCGCCTTGCAGACGACGATGGATTTCTGGCTCGATTCGCAGCCGGCGCGGCGGGCGGACCCGGAATGGATGCGCGCGCGCGGCGACCCGCTGCTGGCGCTGGAGCGCTGGACGCTCGAACGCGCCCCCCTGTTGCACGCCAACAGCCGGGCGATCGTCGAGGACATCGCGAGCCGCTACGCGCTCGCGCTTTCCGCCGAGCGGATCGTGTTCGCCCCGCATGGCGTGTCGGATTGGGCGCGCGACGCCGCCGCCCGCCCCGACGGCGACGGCGTGAGATTCCTGTTCGTCGGCCGGCTGGAGAGCCGCAAGGGGATCGATGTTGTGCTCGCCGCCGCGCCCGAAGTGCTGCGCCGCTTCCCCCAAGCGCGGCTCGACATCGTTGGCGACGACCGAATCGAGCGCGCCGAGGGGGGAACCTACCGCGCCGCCTTCCTCGCCCGCGACGACGTGGCCGACGTCGCCGACCGCATCGTCTTTCACGGCCGCGTCGAGGAGGCGGCGTTGCGGGCGCATTATCGCGATTGCGACGTGCTGGTGGCGCCGTCGCGCTACGAATCGTTCGGGCTGATTTATGTCGAGGGCATGATCTTCGGCAAACCCGTGATCGGCGGCCGCGCGGGCGGTGGGGCGGAGGTGATCGAGCACGGCGTTGGCGGCCTGCTGGTCCCGCCCGGCGACGCGGCGGCGCTCGCGGCGGCGATGGCGAGCCTCGCGGCCGACCCGGTTTTGCGCGCCGCGATGGGCGAGGCCGGGCGACGACGCTACGAGACGCATTTCCGCGCCGAGGCGGCGGGGACAAGCCTGTTGGACGGCGCGCTGGCGCTGCTCAGCGAAAAACCGCGTTGATGATTGCGACCTGCGCCGGGTCGATCGCCGCCTTGCCGTCGAAACCGTCGTCGCGCGCCGCCTGCGCCTCGATGCGCAAGCCGTCGAGATCGTCGACGTCGGGATAAGGCGCGTCGAGCGCAAGCGTCCCAGCCGCGCGGGCGGCGAACAGGGTCAGATCGCGCGCGAGCCGCAGCGGCGAACTCCTCGCGCCGGCGCCGAGCGTCGCGGCCAGCGGCGCGGCGGTGAACACCAGACCGGCGAGCCGGCGCGAGGCGCCGCGATAGCTCGACAGCCCGAAGATCGCCTGCGGCGTCTCGGTCGCGAATACGAGAATCCGCAACGCCCCGTCGCGCAGGCCGAGCCGCGCCTCCTGCACCGCCAGCCGCGCGCCGAGCTGCTGCACGTCGCGGCCGCCGCTCGCCTGCGGCAGCGCCAGCCCGTGCGCGCCCATCGCGGC
>JAGWRL010000120.1 GCA_028876585.1 Pseudomonadota bacterium
CCGCGCCTCTATGGCGCGATCGAGGACGCGCTGGCGGTCGAGGGCGGCCGCCGCGTCAACTCCTTCCTGCGCATCGGCTCGTGGATCGGCGGCGACCGCGACGGCAACCCGTTTGTCACCGCGCAGGTGCTCAACGAGGCGACGCGGCTGCAAAGCGCCCGCGCGCTCGGCCATTATCTCGACGAATTGCACGAACTCGGCGGCGAATTGTCGCTCAGCGGCAGCTTGACCCGCGTCACGCCGGAACTCGCCGGCCTGGCCGAGCGCTCGACCGACCATGCGCCGGCGCGCAAGGACGAACCCTATCGGCGCGCCATCGCCGGCGTCTATTCCCGCCTCGCCAAGACCGCCGAGACGCTCGATCATTTCTTCGCGCTGCGCAACCCCGTCGGCGACGCCCCGGCCTACGCCAGCCCGGAGGAATTCGCCGCCGACCCCGACATCATCGCGCAATCGCTGGAGGCGAGCGGCGGCAAAATCCTCGCGCGCGGCCGGCTGCGGGCGCTGCGACGCGCGCTCGACGTGTTCGGCTTCCACCTCGCCCCGCTCGACCTGCGCCAGAACTCCGACGTGCATGAGCGCACCGTCGCCGAATTGTTCGCCGCCGCCGAGCCGGGGGTCGATTATCTCCAACTCGACGAGGAGGCGCGCGTCGCGCTGCTGCGGCGCGAACTGGTGTCGCCCCGCCCGCTGCTGCTGCCGTTCCATGTCTATGGCGAGGAGACGGCCGGCGAACTCGCCATTTTCCGCGCCGCCGCCAAGATCAAGGCGACCTATGGGGCTAAGGCGATCGTCACCTCGATCATCTCCAAAGCCCAGGGCGTGTCGGACCTGCTCGAACTGGCGCTGCTGTTGAAGGAAGTCGGCCTGCTCGGCGCCGACGGGCGCTCGTCGGTCAATATGGTTCCGCTGTTCGAGACGATCGACGATCTGCGCGCCTGCGTCGGCGTGATGGACCGGCTGCTGGCGATCCCCGAATACTGCAAATTCGTCGATTCGCTCGGACGCGAGCAGGAGGTGATGCTCGGCTATTCCGACTCCAACAAGGACGGCGGCTTCGTCACCTCGGGCTGGGAATTGTACAAGGCCGAGATCGGTCTGGTCGACGTGTTCAAGAAGCACGGCGTCCGCATCCGCCTGTTCCACGGCCGCGGCGGCTCGGTCGGGCGCGGCGGCGGGCCTTCGTATGACGCGATTCTGGCGCAACCCGGCGGCGCGGTGGCGGGGCAAATCCGCATCACCGAACAGGGCGAGATCATCTCCAGCAAATATTCCAACGGCGAGGTCGGCCGCCGCAATCTGGAGACCCTGGTGTCGGCGACGCTGGAGGCGAGCCTGCTCGAAGAGCAGACGCCCGCGCCCGATCCCGCCTATCTCGAAACCATGGAGGCCCTGTCGGGCGCGGCCTACAAGGCCTATCGCGGCCTCGTCTACGAGACCGACGGCTTCGTGCAATATTTCTGGTCCTCGACCGTCATCACCGAGATCGCCACGCTCAACATCGGCTCGCGCCCGGCCAGCCGCAAGAAGACGCAGGCGATCGAGGATTTGCGCGCCATTCCCTGGGTGTTCTCCTGGGCGCAATGCCGGTTGATGCTGCCCGGCTGGTACGGTTTCGGCTCAGCGGTGGCGGCCTATTGCGCCGACAACCCGGAAAAGGGGCTGGAGCGGCTGCGCGCGATGCACCAGCACTGGCCGTTCTTCCGCACGCTCTTGTCCAACATGGACATGGTGCTGGCCAAATCGAGCCTCGCCATCGCCTCGCGCTACGCCTCGCTGGTGCCGGACGTGAAGTTACGCGAGGCGATCTTCTCGCGCATCTCGCAGGAGTGGAAGGCCTCGGTCGACGCGCTCAACGCCATCATGCAACAGCCGCATCTGCTGGCGCACAACCCGCTGCTGCTGCGCTCGATCCGCAACCGCTTCCCCTATCTCGACCCGATCAACCATGTGCAGGTCGAGTTGCTTAAGCTGCACCGCGCCCATGCGACGAGCGAGAAGGTGCTGACGGGGATACAATTGACGATCAACGGCATCTCGGCCGGGTTGCGCAACAGCGGCTGAGGCGCTTACGCCTCATCCCCCACCTCCCCCAGCCCCCTCGCGCGGCGCTCCGCGCGATAAAGCCGCTCCATCTCCAGCGACCAGGCGCCGGCCTGTTTCTCCAGCCCCGGCGCGCGGATCGGCTCGGGGCCGGGATCGACGCCGACGAAGGCGCACAGGCGGCGCACCGCGCCGGGCAGATCGGCGGCGAGGTCCTCGTAAGCGAGCGGCAGCGTGATCGCCTCGGCGCCTTGCAGCGCCGCACGCCACCCTCGCGTCGCCGCGAGCGCGCTCTCGACCTGATGGTTGATCTTGTCGAAATCGTAAGGCGCGCCGCGGTCGCTTTCGCCGGGGGGCGCGGCGCGCCCGAGCCGGCTGTTCCAGATGTTGGTCGAGATCGCGACATGATGCGAGATCGCCTGCGCGACGATGTTGTCGCGCCGCAGCCAGACGAGGCGCAGGTCGGGGAAGAAGCCGCGCAGCACGGCGAGCGCCGGCGTCGCCGGGTCGGCGTCGGGGCTGCGGAACGTCTCCACGCAATGCGGCAACTGCCAGAAATGCACCGAAGCGGCGAACACGCCGCCCATCTCCGAGCCGGCGGCGAGGATGTAATCGCGCCAGTCGGGAAAGCTGGTGAAGGGCAGATCGTCGGGCACGCGCAATTCGGCGCGCAGCCAGGGCTTGTCGATCTCGGCGCGGGTGAAATACTCGAACGGCTTGCCCGCCCGCCCAGTCGCGCGCAACGTGGCGGCGAGCAGGCTCGAACCGGTGCGCGCGTCGCAGCACACGAGATAGGCGCGGCCGGGAAACACGTTCGCCATGGAAATCTCCGGGCCGGGACGGCCGGCGGTTACTTAAACGTGCGGGTCGCCCGCGCCAAGTCGGCGGAACCCTCGCCCGCCCGCCGTCTTTCTTTTACGCTGGCGCCAATCCGCGACGGGCCGGCGCCCGGCGTCCCGTCAAACCGAAAGGATCGTCGCATGAACAGCCTCCCCCTGGCCGCCCTCGCCGCGCTCTACGCCGCCGGCGCGGCCGCGCAAACCGCGCCGCTGCCCAAGACCGGCGCGGTCAAACACGCGGCTTACGCGGTGTGCCGCTCGCTCGCCGCGGTCGATCTCGGCGAGATCGGCTCCAACACATCCGCCGAATGCACCGGCATCGTCAGGACCACCGACGGCTCGAAGACGCTCGACAATCTGGCGATCCGCTGCCTGGAGGAATCCGTCGCGCGCAAGTCCGGCTACAAATTCACGGGAACCTGCGTCGAGACGGACGCGGGCGGCGACAAGCTGTATCTCGCCTACGAAGGGCCGGAGAGCGGCCCGATCGACGTGCTCGGCGGCACGGGCAAGTTCAAGGGCGTCACCGGCCACGGCCAATGGCGCGTCGCCGACGCGCCAGGCAACACCGCGAGCCTGTTCGCCTTCACGCTCGATTACGATTTCAGTTGGACATCAGAGTGAGCCGCTATTCCGCCGCCGCGCTCGCGGTGCGCGGCGGCGCGCCGCGCAGCGCCCGGCCGGACACTTCCGCGCCGGCGTCGCGGTCGAGACGGACGAATATCAGCGTCGACACCAGCGTGATCGCCGCCACGACGAAGAAGCTTCCCTGCATGTCGCGCGGCGTCAGCACGGGGTCGTGAAACGCCCATTGCAGGCTCTGCACAGAGGCGGCGGCGACCGCGACGCCGACCGCCTGCGCCATCTGCTGCGACACGCTGGCGAAACTGGTGGCGCGGCTCATGCGCGCTTGCGACACGTCGGCGTAGCCGATGGCGTTGAGCGCGGTGAACTCCAGCGAGCGGAAGAAGCCGCCGACCAGCAGGCCGAGGAAGATCAGGGCGTGCGGCGTCTGCGCGCCGATCAGGCCATAAGCGGCGAGGAACCCGGCCGAGATCGCGGCGTTGGCGATCAGGATGTTGCGAAAGCCGAAGCGCTTGATCAGCCGCGCCGCCGTCAGCTTCATCGCCATCGCGCCGGCGGCGGCGGCGAAGGTGAGCGAGCCGGATTGGAACGGCGACAGCCCGAAGCCGATCTGCAACAAGAGCGGCATCAGGAACGGAATCGCGCCAATGCCGATCCGGAACAGGAAGCCGCCGACGACGCCGGCGAAGAAGGTCGGCGCCCGCAACAAGCCGAGATCGAGGATGGCGTCGGGCGTGCGCCGCGCGTGGCGGACATAGAGCGCCAGCAACAGCGCCCCCGCGACGATCAGCGCCGCCGGCGCATAGGCCGGCGCGACGCCGCGGCCGATCACCGTCATGCCGAACACCAGGCTCAGCAGGCCGGGGCCGGACAGCAGAAAGCCCCTGGTGTCGAACGCGGCGACGTCGCGCTCGCGCACGTTCTCGATGAAGCGCAGCGTCAGCGCGACGCCGAGCAGGCCGATCGGCGCGTTGATCCAGAAAATCCAGCGCCAGTGAAAATAAGTCGTGATGAAGCCGCCGAGCGGCGGCCCGACCACCGGGCCGATCAGCGCCGGCACGGTGAGATAAGCGAGCGAATCGACCATTTGCGATTTCGGCACGCTGCGCAGCAACACCAGCCGCCCGACCGGCACCATCATCGCGCCGCCGAGCCCCTGGAACACGCGGGCGCCGATCAGCGTCGGCAGGCTGGTCGAGGCGCCGCACAACAGCGAGCCGAGCGTGAACACGATGATCGCCGTGCAGAACACGGTGCGCGCGCCCAGCTTGTCGGCGACCCAGCCCGACGCGGGGATGAACACCGCCAGCGTCAGCATGTAGGACGTCAGCGCCAGTTTCAGCACGATCGGGTCCTGGCGCAGATCGGCGGCGATCGCCGGCAGCGAGGTCGCGAGCACCGTGCCGTCCATGTTCTCCATGAACAAAGCGGTGGCGATGATGAGGGCGGTGACGACGGCGGGGCGCATATGCCGCCCCATTTGGCGCCGCGCCGCACGCGGGGCAAGCCGGCCGATGTCAAGAGATGTTGAGCTTGCTTATTTTCACCGCGCCGGCGGCAGCGCGTCGAGGGCGATGCGTTGCGGCTCGGCCGAATTGCGGTCGCGCCACGGGCTCAGCGCCGGGTCGAGCCAGACGTCGGTGGCGTGACGCTCGACCAGCGCCGCCTGATCGCGCAGAAACCGCGGCCAGTTCGGACCGCGGTCGTCGCGACCGCGCGTCGCCGATTCATGGTGGATCAGGGTCGCGAACGGCGTGTAGAGCGTGCGGAACCCCGCCGCCCGGGCGCGCAGGCAATAATCGACATCGTTATAGGCGACGGCGAAATGCGTCTCGTCGAACGGCCCGACGGCGTTGAGGCAGGCGCGCGAAATCAGCATGCAGGCGCCCGTGACCGCCGACGGCGCCGAGCGCACCGCCAGCCGCCCCATCGGGCCGGGAAAATCGGCAGGGCGGCGCCAATACCAGTGGCCGGCGAGGCCGCCGAGGCCGATGGCGACGCCGGCGTGTTGCAACTCGCCGGAGGGATAGAGCAGCCGCGCGCCGACGATCCCGACATCGGGATAGGCGAGGCAGCCGACCATCTCGGTGAGCCAATCCGGCGAAATCACCTCGATGTCGTTGTTGAGCAGCAGGATCGCCTCGCCCTTGGCCAGCGCGACGCCGCGATTGACCTGACGCGAGAAATTGAAATCGGCCGGCTCGACGTCGAGCACGAAATTCGGCCGCCCGCGCAGCCGCTCATAAAGCGCCAGCGTATCGGCGTCGGTCGAGCCGTTGTCGACTACGATCAGTTCGAAATCGCGATAATGGGTGTCGCCAAACAGGCCGTCGGTCAGCACGCTCAGGAGGCGGAACGCGTCGCGATTGGGGACGACGATCGACACCTTTGGCTTAGGCGCGCCGATGTCGAGCCGCACGCGGTGCAGATCGGGCAGCACAGCGGGATCGACCTGCGCCGCGCCGTCGTCGCCATAGGCCTCGGCCAGCGCGCGGCGCGCGTTCGCGGTCGCCTTTTCGATGAATTTCACGGAATAGCTGCGCCCGTCGCGCCGCCAGATATAGGCGGGATAGGGAATGTGCCGCACTTCGTCGCGCTTCAGCCGCTTGAGCGCGCGCAGCAGCAGATCGTAATCCTGCGAGCCGTCATAGCCTTCGCGGAACGCGCCGACCGCCTCGATCAGATCGCGCGCGTAGATCGAGAGATGGTTGATGTAATTGACGCCGGACAGCAGCACGTCGTCGAACGCCGGCTTGTCGAAGAAATCGAGGCCGCGCAGATGCCGGTCGGCGATCAATTCGTCGGTGTAGAAAAACCGCGCCGACGGGTTGTGCGCAATGGCGCGGGCGATCACGCCGACGGCGTGCGGCGCCAGCGCGTCGTCGTGATCGATGAAGGCGATCCATTGTCCGCGCGACGCCGCGACGCCGGCGTTGGAGGCCGCGGCGATGCCGCGATTGACGCCGTTGCGCAACACCACGAGGCCCGGCTCGTCCCCATGCGCGGCGAGCCATTTCGCCGTCTCCGCCGACGTCGAGCCGTCGTCGCTCAGCACGAGTTCGGCGTAACCGCGCGGCTGGCGGCGGAACGAGGCGATGAGGTCGTCGAGATAATGGGCGGGCGTGTTGAACAAGGGCGAGACGAACGAGATCAGCGGCGTCGCTGGCGCCTGCTCGAACCGCCCTTGCAATTCGCGCCGCGCCAGCGCGCAGGCGTGCAGGAAATGTTCGTGCGCGCTGTGCGGCTTGCGTGCGATCCCGAACGGCCGCTCGCGCAGCGCCGGCGCGAAATCGGCCGCCGCCACGTCGGCGCGCAGCACCGGCGCCCGCTTGGCCTCCAGCGCCGCCAGCGCCGGCGCGACAGCGCGGGCAAGCGCCTCGCCTTCGGCGTCGACGCCCCAGCGTAACGTGAATTCGCCCGCGCCCTCGAACGGATCGAGCCGCAGCCCGCGCAGATCGGGGCAATGGTCGAGATCGAGCCGGATCAGCGCCGCCCGCGCCGGTTCGCAGCCAAAACTGTCATCCTGCGAGAAGCCGCCGCCCCAACTGAAATAGATACGCGGCGTCAGGGCGCCGTCGCGCCCGGCTTCGAGGAAGAGCACGAGCCGCTTCGCCCCCTTCGGCGGCGCGGGAAAGACGAATTGCGGATCGGCGCTCAGCGCCCGCCACGCGTCGCCGCCGAGCGGCGCGACGCCCGCTCCCGCTGGCTCGAACGGCCCGACCTTGAACTCGGCCGCGCGCGTCATCCGCGCGCGCAAAACATTCCTGAACCGCTGTATCGGCATGGTCCTCAGACTCGGCTCAGCTAACCCGCGCGCGGCGTCGCTTCGATGACGAAGATGTCGCGCCACACCGCATGGCAGTAGTTGTTGTCGTGGAACTCCACAACTCTTGTGGCGAGATAAAGGTCGTGCGGCTGCCGCAGCGGCTCGGGAAAGTCGATGTCCAGCCGATATTGGCGAAACGGCTCGCGCACCGCCGTCCAGCCGCTGAAACGCAGCGAATCGGCCAGCCCCTCGACCTCGCGCACCGCCGCGCCCGCCCGCCGCACCCACAGGCCGAACTCGATCGGGCGCGACTGCTCGTTCTCGACCGAGAACAGCGCGCGCACGCCGGTCGCGCCCTGGAACAATGCGTGACGCAGCCGCACCAGCGCCGGGCGGTCGACCAGGGGGTGATGCATCGTCGGCGAGCCGGCGACGAAATACGGGCCGGGGAAGTCGGCCGCCGGCGTCAGCAATTCCGCATTCGACAGGAAACGGCGCGGCAGCGGCGTCACGCCGGAATCGAGCTGGATGAGGCTCGACGAATTGAAGTCGAACAGCGCCACCTCGGCGGCGAGCGCCGACCAGACCACCGGCCCCTCGCCTTTCGACAGCAGCAGCAGGTCGGCGCTCTCTGTGAACGGCGTCGGCAGATCGAGTGCGATCTCGCCGGGCGGGCGCCAGCCGGTCCAGGCGAACGGCTCCTCGCCGGCCAGCGTGTCGCCATCGAGCCGCAGCAGCGCGAAACGGTCGCAGGCGACCAGCGCGACGCGAACCCCCTGCGGCGCCGATACGGCGGCGGAGAGGCGACGCGCGCCCGGCGGGCAGATTCCGGCCGCCTTGACGACGGCGACGCCGCTCAACGGATGGGCGATCGCCCGCCCGTCCTCGTTGCGGAGCGCGCCCTCGGCCACACCGACGACGCCGCGCGCCCGCTCGGCGGCGATCCGCATCAACGCGACCGAACGAGTGCGCGCGACCGGCTCGCGCAAAGCGCCGAGCGCGGCCTTCTCGGCGGCGGCTTCCGCGCCCGCGCGCGCCAGCACGGCGAGTTCGGGATCGTCGAGCCATTGCGCGAAGGCGAAAGCCTCGGCGAGCCGGCCGCGCGCCAGGCAATAATCGAGAAACGGGCGGTTCTGCTCGGTGCTGTCGCGCTGCGGCATGAACGACAGCTTCAGCGCCATTTCGCGCGCGGCGGCGCCCAGGCCCGACAGCGCGGCGGTGACGCGGTCGCGCGTGCGCGGCCCGGTCGCCAGCACGCTCTCCAGCGCCGGCCCGAGCAATTCCGCCTCGTGCTTGCCATAGGCCTGCAACAGCCGGCGCTGGTCGGCCGAGGCCTCGCCGAACGCCAGCGTCGTCGCCGCCGCCTCGCGCCGCCAGAACAGCGGCGTCGGCGCCACTTCGAGCCGCGCGCCGGCGAGCGCCGCCTGCGTCAGCAGCAACCTGTCGCGCAACGCCTCGCTCGCCTCGGCAGCGAAACCGCCGACGGCGAGAAAGCGCGCCCGATCAATCAGGAAACAGCCCTCGCCCAGGCAATTCTCGAACGCGGCGAGCGTGAGATTGGACCCCGTCGGCAGCAGGCCGATGAAGCCGTCCCAACCGTCGCGCGGCGCGCCGGCATGGGTGAATTCGAGGCTGGGGCTGGTGACGATCTCCGCCTCCAGCCCATGCGCGGCGCTCAGAAAGCCGGCGAGCGCCTGCGGCTTGAGAACGACGTCGCGCTCATGCGCGAACATCAGCCACGGCCCGCGCGCCTGCTCGGCCGCCAGATTGCGCGCCTGCGCGACGCTCAAGCCCGGCGCGACGATGCGGCGAATGCGCGCATCGTCGGGCAGGCCGCCCGCCTCCGCCGTCACGACGACGATCTCGGCGAAATCCTGCGCCAGAAACGCCCGCCACGCTTCCGGCGCCAGCGGCGCGGCCGGCGCGAGGCAGAGCGAGGCGGCCAAGGGCGCGGGCGCGGGCGCCGGCGGTTTTGGCGGCTCGCTGAGAAGATCGAGCCAGGCGCGGCGCGATTGCTCTTGCGGCACCGCCATCGCCGCCGGCTGCGGGCCGCCGTCGAGCGCGGCGGCGATCCTGGCGGCGAGCGACTCGGGCGTGTTGGCGCAAAGCGCACGCTCGCGATCCCCAGGCGCGATCAATTCCGCCGTGCCGCCGCTGTCGGTGGCGACGACGGCGACGCCGGCCAGCAGACATTCCGCGACGACGCAGGGCGAATTCTCCGCCCGCGACGGCGTCACCGCCAGCACGCCGGGCCGGCTCAGATATTTGAGCGCCTGCTCCTGCCCCAGTTCGGTGATCAGCGTCGGCGCGACCGGCCATGTCCGCGTGCGCTCCAAGACATAGACGCCGGAATGGACGCCCTCGATGCGGGCGAATTTGCCCAGGAACGTCACCTTGACCTTGGCCATGTCGCGCGTCGCGCACAGCCTCGAATAGGCGGACAGGAACAGATCGACGCCCTTGCGCGCCTCCAGCCGGCCGAAGAACACGACCTCCGCCACCGGCGCGGGCGCGGGCGGCGCGGCGGCCGGCTCGACCGGCAGCGCGTTCTGGATCACCCGCGTCGAGGCCGGCAGCCGCCAGCCGCGCTGCGTCATCCAGCCGACGAGATAGCGGCTCGGGCTGACGACGTCGTCGGCCAGTTCGACGCTGCGCCGCTCCAGGAAATCGACCGAGATCGGATGCAGGCCCCAATAGAGCTGCGAATTGAGTTCCAGCACCCAGGCGTTCGAGCCGTGGGTGACGCAGATCATGCGCGGCGCGTCGGCAAACAGCCCCGCCCTCTTGGCGAGCGCCGAGAAATAGCCCTGCCCGCCGCATTCGTTGAAGAACACGACCTCGAAGCCGCGCCCTTGCAGGAACTGGAACACGGTGAAGCTGGCGGCGACGTGGTCCTCGTGGCCGGCGCGCAGCAGCGGGTTGCGCGGCACGAATTCGAGCGTGACGCCGCGCTTGGCCCACGCCGCGATCGTGTCGCCGGCGGCGGCGACGCGCTCGTCGAAATCGACCAGTCCGGCGTCGACATAGGCGACCGTCACCTCATGGCCGGCCTCAGCCAGCGTCAGCGCCAGGCCGGTGTTGGCCGTGCCGATGCCGCCATTCTTGAACAGGCCGTGAAATTCGGCGGTGACGAGGCAGACGCGGCGTTTTCCGTCGAGCGACGGTGCAAGCATGGATTCCCCCAAAGCCGCGCCGCTCTTAAGCGATGGCCCGCCTTCGCGCAAAGGCGCCGGCTAGAGCGCCTTCCGATCAAGTTGAAGCGCCGCCTCCTTATCATCCCCGCGAAAGCGGGGATCCAGGGGCCGGGGCGCGTCGTGTCCCGCTGGATTCCCGCTTTCGCGGGAATCACACCGGCCGATCCAATCCGAGCGGAAATCGCTCTAGCTGCCGCGATAGGTGGAATAGCTCCACGGCGTCGCGACCAGCGGCACGTGATAATGCGCGCCCGCGTCGGCGATGGCGAAGCGGATGGGCACGACGTCGAGAAACGGCGAGGCGACGCCCTGGCCGCGAAAATACGCGCCGATGTGAAAGGCGAGCTCGAACCGGCCCGCCCGCGCCTGCGCGGCGGCGATCAACGGCGCGTCGGCGCGCCCGTCGGCGTTGGTGCGCGTGTGGGCGATGCGCCGCCAGCCGCCGTCGAGCCATTCAAACAACTCGACCTCCACGCCCGCCGCAGGGCGGCCATGCACGGTGTCGAGAACATGCGTCGTCAAACCCGCCATGCGTAATCCTCAATGCTCGCGCCAGATTACCGTGAATTTCAGGGGCGCAATAGCCGTTCATGCATTGCTTTTGGCGCAAAGTCATGCATCGTGCGTATAACAGATGCGCCGCGCCGTCCTTGCCAATGCCAACGCTGCATGAGAAGGGGGCCGCGGTTTGAGAGCGCGGCGAAATATTGCGGCCCGCGCGGCAAGGGAGGGTCGTTGATGTCCGACACCAGGGACAACGCCGAACGCGACGAATGGTTGGAGGCGCTGGATTCCGTCGAGGCGTTCGAAGGTCTCGGCCGGGTCGACGAATTGCTCGAAGCCGTCGTCACCTCCGCCCGCCGCAAGGGCGCGAAACTGCCCTTCGCCGCCAACACCGCTTACGTCAACACGATTCCGCCCGAGCGGCAGCCCAAGCATCCCGGCGACCGCAAGCTGGAGATGACCATTCGGCGCTATGTGCGCTGGAACGCCGCCGCCATCGTGCTGCGCGCCAACAAGGACAGTTCGGAGCTGGGCGGCCATATCGCCAGCTTCCAGTCGGCGGCGACGCTGTACGACACCGGCTTCATGCATTTCTGGCGCGCGGCGGACGAGAAACACGGCGGCGATCTCGTCTATTTCCAAGGCCATTCCTCGCCCGGCGTCTACGCGCGCGCCTTCATGGAAGGCCGGTTGAGCGAGGATCAACTCGTCAATTTCCGCCAGGAAGTCGGCGGCCACGGCCTGTCCTCTTATCCGCATCCCTGGCTGATGCCGGATTTCTGGCAGTTCCCGACCGTGTCGATGGGGCTTGGCCCGTTGATGGCGATCTATCAGGCCCGCTTCCTGCGCTATCTGCACGGGCGGGGCCTGGCCGACACCTCGACGCGCAAAGTCTGGGTGTTCTGCGGCGACGGCGAGATGGACGAGCCGGAATCCCTGGGCGCGATCTCGCTGGCGGGGCGCGAGAAGCTCGACAATCTGATCTTCGTCATCAACTGCAATCTCCAGCGTCTCGACGGGCCGGTGCGCGGCAACGGCAAGATCGTGCAGGAACTCGAAGCCGATTTCCGCGGCGCCGGCTGGAACGTCATCAAATGCCTGTGGGGCACCGGCTGGGACGCGCTGCTGGCCCGGGACAAGGACGGCAAGCTGCGTCAGTTGATGGAGGAATGCGTCGACGGCGAATATCAGGATTTCAAGTCGAAGAACGGCGCCTATATCCGCAAGAATTTCTTCGGCCGCCATCCCGAGACCGCCGCGATGGTGGAGGATTGGACCGACGACCAGATCTGGGCGCTGACGCGCGGCGGCCACGATCCGGTCAAGGTCTACGCCGCCTATAAAGCGGCGAGCGACCACAAGGGCCAGCCGACCGTCATTCTCGCCAAGACCGTCAAGGGCTACGGCATGGGCGAGGCGGGCGAGGGGCAGATGATCGCCCATCAGGCCAAGAAGATCGGCGATCACGCGCTCAAGGGTTTTCGCGATCGCTTCCACATCCCGCTGTCCGACGAGGAGCTGAACAAGGTTCCGTTCCTCAAGCTGCCGCCGGGCGGCGAGGAGGAAGCCTATCTGCGCGCCCGCCGTTCCGCGCTCGGCGGCGCGTTGCCGGCGCGTCGGCGCGCCTCGGCGCCGCTGGAAATCCCGCCGCTGTCGAGCTTCGACGCGCTGCTGCACGCCACCGGCGAGGGGCGCGAGATTTCGACCACGATGGCGTTCGTGCGCATCCTCACTACGCTGCTGCGCGACAAGCATGTCGGCCCGCGCGTGGTGCCGATCGTGCCCGACGAGAGCCGCACCTTCGGCATGGAGGGCCTGTTCCGCCAGATCGGCATCTTCAGCCAGGTCGGCCAGCTCTACCGGCCGCAGGACGCCGATCAACTGATGTATTATCGCGAGGACCCCAAGGGGCAGATCCTGCAGGAGGGCATCAACGAGCCCGGCGCGATGGCCTCGTTCATCGCGGCGGCGACCTCCTATTCGACCTCCAACACGCCGATGATCCCGTTCTATATCTATTATTCGATGTTCGGCTTCCAGCGCGTCGGCGATCTCGCTTGGGCGGCCGGCGACATGCGGGCGCGCGGCTTCCTGATCGGCGGCACCTCCGGGCGCACGACGCTGAACGGCGAGGGCCTGCAACACGAGGACGGCCACAGCCACGTGCTGGCTTCAACCATCCCCAATTGCGTCGGCTACGACCCGACCTACGCCTATGAGCTGGCGGTCATCATCCAGCACGGCCTCAAGCGGATGTACGTCGACAACGAGGACGTCTATTTCTACATCACCACGCTGAACGAGAATTATCCCCATCCCGCGATGCCCGAAGGCGCTGAGGAGGGCATTCTCAAGGGCATGTACAAACTAAAGACCGTCGCGGGCGACGGCTCGGCGTTGAAAGTGCGGCTGCTCGGCGCCGGCGCGATCCTGCGCGAGGTCGAGGCGGGGGCCGAATTGCTCGCCAAGGATTTCGGCGTGACGTGCGAAATCTGGAGCGTCACCAGCTTCACCGAACTGCGCCGCGAGGGGCTTGAGGTCGAGCGCTGGAACATGCTGCATCCCGAGGCGACGCCGCGCGTCTCCCATGTCGAGCAGTCGCTCGGCAAGGGCCAGGGGCCGGTGATCGCGGCGACCGACTACATCAAGGCGATCGGCGACGGCATCCGGCCTTACGTTCCCGCGACCTACAAGGTGCTCGGCACCGACGGCTTCGGCCGCTCCGACTATCGCCGCCGCTTACGCTCGTTCTTCGAGGTCGACCGCTTCCACGTCGCGGTGGCGGCGCTGAAATCGCTGGCCGACGATCAACTGCTGCCGGCCAAGCGGGTCGGCGAGGCGATCGCCAAATACGGCATCGATCCGGAAAAGCCGAGCCCGGCGAAGGTGTGAGTCATGCAGGTTGGGCCGCCTCGCAGCACCTCTGGCCGGGCTTGCCCCGGCCATCCACGCCGCGGCGAGACGCCTTGGGACAATAGCAACAACGCAAAGGGCGCTGCGCCCGCCGACGCGGATGGCCGGGACAAGCCCGGGCATGACGACGTTCGGTTTGTTTGACTGAACAAAAGCGCGCGAGGGAGAACACCTTGTCGAAGATCGAAGTAAAAGTGCCCGACATCGGCGATTTTCACGACGTGCCGATCATCGAAATTCTGGTGAAGCCGGGCGATTCCGTGACGCCTGAGCAATCGCTGATGACGCTGGAATCCGACAAGGCGTCGATGGACGTGCCCTCCCCCGCCGCTGGCGTGGTCAAGGAGGTGCTGGCCAAGATCGGCGACAAGGTGTCAATGGGATCGTTGATCCTGACGCTGGAGGACAGCGCCGCCGCGCCCGCGCCCGCACCCGCCAGCGCGCCGAAGGCCGCCGCGCCGGCGCCGCAGGCCCAAGAGGTCACAGTGCCCGACATCGGCGATTTCCACGACGTGCCGGTGATCGAGATTCTGGTCAAGCCGGGCGACGCGGTGAAAGCCGAACAGCCGCTGGTGACGCTGGAATCCGACAAAGCCTCGATGGAGGTGCCCTCCCCCGCCGACGGCGTCGTCGGCGAATTGCGCGTCAAGCTCGGCGACAAGGTCAGCCAGGGCACGGTGATCCTGACGCTCGCCGCGCAAGGCGGCGCGGCGGCCGCGCCCGCGCCCGCCCAGGCGCAAGCCGCTGCGGCGCAGGAGCC
>JAGWRL010000121.1 GCA_028876585.1 Pseudomonadota bacterium
ATCTCAGCTGAAGGCGGATAGCGGCGCTTTGCACGTATGCCGGCGTTCGCTGGAGCGTGGTTCGAGGCCGCTTCGCGGCGCCTCACCACGAGGGCGGCGCTTGGCGGAATATCCGCCCCCGCCCCAAGCTGGCCAAGCCGCCGTTCCCGCTTTAGGAAGGCCCCCACGCCCCCTATTCCCGAGTCCCCCATGTCCGCAGCCCGACACCAATCCTTCGCCGACCAGGGCGGCCCGGCTGGGGTCGCGGCGCGCGTCGCCGCGTTGCGGGCGGCGCTGAGCAAGCAAGGCGTCGCCGGCTTCGTGATCCCGCGCGGCGATCGGCACCAGAACGAATATCTGCCGCCCGACCAGGAGCGGCTCTTATGGGCGACCGGCTTCTCCGGCTCGGCGGGGCTCGCCATCGTGTTGCGGGACAAGGCCGTGCTGTTCGTCGACGGGCGCTACACCGTGCAGGCGGGCGAGCAGACCGACGGCGCGATATTCGAGCGCCGCGCCGCCGGCGAAAAGGCGGCGCAGGACTGGCTGTCGGAAAACCTGAAAGCCGGCGACGCGCTCGGCTTCGACCCGTGGAACCACACGTTCGATTTCGTCGAGGAGTTCAGCAAGACCTGCGAGCGGCTCGGCGCGCGCCTCGTCGCGCTGGAAGAAAACCCGATCGACGCGTTGTGGGCCGATCGCCCCGCCGCGCCGTTGGGGCCGATTTCCTATCGCCCCCTGCGGCTCGCCGGCGAGAGCGCCGCCGACAAGCTGGCGCGGCTGAACTTCGACGCCGACGCGCTGCTGGTGTCCGATCCGCACAATCTCGCCTGGGCGTTCAACATTCGCGGCGCCGATGTCGCGCATACGCCGCTGCCGCTGGGCTTCGCGCTGATCCCCGCGCGAGGCCGGCCGAGCCTGTTCCTCGACCCGCGCAAGCTCCCCGCGCCGACGCGCGAGCGCCTCGCCGCCGTCGCCGACCTGCGCCAGCCGGCCGAGCTGGAGGCGGCGCTGATCGCCGAGGCCAAGGCGGGGCGAAGCGTCGCCTTCGACAAGGCGACCGCGCCGTTCAAACTGATCGACGCTTTCCGCGCCGCCGGCGGCAAGCCCAAGCTCGCGCCCGATCCGCTGACGCTGATGAAGGCGTGCAAGAACGCCGCCGAAATCGCCGGCGCGAAGGCGGCCCATCTCCGCGACGCCGTCGCGCTGGCGAAATTCCTGGCCTGGTTCGACGTTCACGGCGCAGCGACAACCGAGATCGGCGCCGCGATGGCGCTGGAAAACTGCCGCGCCGAGGACGAGACGTTTCGCGACGTGTCGTTCCCGACCATTTCCGCCGCCGGCCCGCACGCCGCTCTGCCGCATTACCGCGTCGGCGCCACCTCGGACATTCCCATCCGCCCCGGCCTGTTCCTGATCGACAGTGGCGGCCAATACGACGAGGGCACCACCGACATCACCCGCACCATCGCGGTCGGCGAGACGACGCCGGAAATGCGCGACCGCTACACCCGCGTGCTGAAGGGCCATATCGCCATCGCCACCCGCGTTTTCCCCAAGGGAACCACCGGCGCGCAGATCGACGCCTTCGCGAGGGCGGCGCTATGGGACGCCGGGCTCGATTTCGACCATGGCACCGGCCACGGCGTCGGCGTCTATCTCTCGGTGCACGAGGGGCCGCAACGCATCGCCAAGACCGGGACCGTCGCGTTGCAGCCGGGCATGATCGTCTCCAACGAGCCGGGTTACTACGCGCCGGAGAAGTTCGGCGTCAGGATCGAGAACCTCGTGCTGGTGGCGCGCCGCGACATCGCCGGCGCCGAGCGGGAGATGTTCGGCTTCGAGACGATCTCGCTCGCCCCGATCGACACGCGGCCGCTGGCGCGCGAATTGCTGGCGGCGGCCGAGATCGACTGGCTCAATGGCTACCACGCGCGGGTGCGCGCGGAAGTCGGGCCGCGGCTTGAGGGGGCGGCGAGGGACTGGCTCGTGGCGGCGACGGCGGCGATTTAGCCGGACAGCTTCCGATATTCCGCCACCAGCCCCGCCGTCGAGCTATCCAGCTTGTCGGTGCTGGCCGAGGGGTCGGCGACGACAGGCGCCAGCCTTGAGGCCAGTTCCTTGCCCAACTCGACGCCCCATTGGTCGAACGGGTTGATGTCCCAGATCGCGGCCTCCACGAACACCTTGTGCTCGTAGAGCGCGATCAGCCGGCCGAGCTGCCTCGGGTTCAATTCGCGATAGAGCAGCGTCGACGACGGCCGGCTGCCGGAAAAGCGCTTGTGCGGGCTGAGCCGCGCCGCCTCCGCTTCCGCCATCCCTTGCGCGATCAGCATCGCCTTCGCCTGTTCCGCGGTGCGGCCGCGCATCAGCGCTTCGCCCTGCGCCAGGCAATTGGCGACCAGCAATTCGTGATGCGCCTTGTCGGCGTTCGTCGGCCTGGCGGCGACGAGGAAATCGACGGGCACGATCTCCGTGCCCTGATGCAGCAACTGGAAGAAGGCGTGCTGGCCATTGGTGCCGGGCTCGCCCCACACCACCGGGCCGGACGCCTCGCTCACCGCCGCGCCGTCGATCTCGACGCCCTTGCCGTTGCTCTCCATCTGCAATTGCTGGAGATAGGCGGGAAAGCGCGCCAGCCGCTGATCGTAGGGGATGACCGCCTGCGTGGCGTAGCCCAGCACGTTGCGGTTCCACACCGACAACAGCCCCATCAGCAGCGGAATATTCTCGCGCGCCGGCGTGGTGCGGAAATGCGCGTCGACGTCATGGCCGCCGCGCAGGAAGTCGCGGAAATTCTGCGGCCCGATGGCGATGGCGAGCGGCAGGCCGATGCTCGACCACACCGAATAGCGCCCGCCCACCCAATCCCAGAAGCCGAACACCCGATCGCCGTCGATGCCGAATTCGCGCACTTTTTCGAGATTGGTCGAGACCGCCGCGAAATGATCGCCGACCGCCGCCTCGCCGACCGCAGCCGCGACCCAGGCGCGGGCGGAGCGCGCGTTGGTCATCGTCTCCTGCGTGGTGAAGGTTTTTGAGGAGACGATGAACAGAGTGCGCGCGGCGTCGAGCCCGCGCAACGCATCGCCGAGATCGGCGCCGTCGACGTTGGAGACGAAATGGCTGCGCAATTGCGGCTGGCCAAAGGGGCTCAGCGCCCGCGTCGCCATCGCCGGGCCGAGGTCGGAGCCGCCGATGCCGATATTGACGACGTCAGTGAACGGCTGGCCAAGCGCGCCGCGCAGCCGCCCCTCGCGCACGTCGCCGGCGAATTCGAGCATCCGCGCCCGCTCCGTGGCGATCTCGGGCGCGACATTCTCGCCCGCGACCAGAACCGGCGCGCCGTCGAGATCGCGCAAAGCCGTATGCAGCGCCGCGCGCCGCTCGGTCGGATTGACGATCGCGCCGGCGAACATTGCGTCGCGCCTGGCCTCGACGCCAGCGGCGGACGCCAGCGCCAGAAGCTGCGTCAGCGTGTCGGCGAACACGCGCTGCTTGGAATAGTCGAAGGTGAGATCGTCGAGCGTGGCGTGAAAGTTGGCGAACCGCTGCGGGTCGGCGTCGAACGCGGCGCCGAGCGGCAACGACAGCGCGGCCTCGCGCCCGGCGCGCAGCGCGGCGAAGGCTTCCGACACGGACGGTTTCATAGGCCTCGCTCCCTTGGCAATCGGCGCGAATGTGACCACACGCCGCGCCGATTGCAATACTCACGGCGTCGCGCGCAGCGCCTCCCGCGCGGCGGCGATGTCGTCGGCCATCGCCCGCTTGAGCGGCTCCAGCCCGTCGAATTTCAATTCCGGACGGATATAAGCGACGAAGTCGACTTCGAGCGTGCGCCCGTAAATCTCCTCGTCGAAATCGAACAGGAACGTCTCCAGCAGCGGCGCGCCGTCGTCCACCGTCGGGCGCACGCCAAAACTGGCGACGCCGCCGAGCCGCCGCTCGCCCAGCCGCGCTTGAACGGCGTAGACGCCGAAGGCGAGCCGGTTGGTCGGCTCCAGCGCGACATTGGCGGTCGGCACGCCGAGCGTGCGGCCGAGCTTCTGGCCGCCGATCACCGGCCCGCCGACGCGGTAGCGCCGGCCCAGCATATGCGCCGCCAGTTGCACGTCGCCGCGCTCCAGCGCGCGGCGAATCGCGGTCGAGGAGATCGCCTCGGCGCCCTCCTCCACCTTGTCGGCGAATGCGACGTCGAAACCGAATCGCTCGCCGGCGCGGCGGAGAAACTCGGGCGAGCCCGAACGCCCCTTGCCGAAGTGGAAATCCGCCCCGACCACGACGGCGGAGAGATCGAGCTGGCGCACCAGCACATCCTCGACGAACGCCTCGGCGCTGAGCGAGGCGAGCGCGCCGTCAAAACTCAGCGAGACGACGCCGCCCGCGCCGCATTGCGCGATCGCCGCCGCCTTCTGCGCGAACGGCGTCAGCCGGAACACCACCGGCCGGCCGGCGAAGAAATCGGCCGGATGCGGCTCGAACGTCAGCGCCGCGCTGGCGACGCCGGCCTTGGCCGCGAGCGCGCCGGCCAGGCCGAGCACGGCCTGATGGCCGCGATGCACGCCGTCGAAATTGCCGATCGCATAGACCGCGCGCCGCAACGCGGGCGGCGGCTCGACCGGATCGACGGCGACGACGAAGTTTGGCGCGGTGGCGTTCAAGCGGCGACCCCGGTTGGCGCGCGTGACTTGCCCTGAGCCGGGGCGGCCGGTCAAGGCGGCGCGAGGCTCGCCCGCCCGGCCCGACGATGCTATGGAGCGGGGATGCGAGGAGACAACCCCATGGCCACCGGATTTTTCGGCGACATTGCGCCGATCGTTTACGAAGGCGCGACCAGCGAGAACCCGCTCGCCTACCGCCATTACGACGCCACCCGCGTGGTGCTGGGCAAGACCATCGCCGAGCATCTGCGGCCCGCCGTCTGCTACTGGCACAATTTCGCCTGGGCCGGCTCCGACATGTTCGGCGTCCCGACCTTCGATCGGCCGTGGTTCGCCGAGACGATGGCCGCCGCGCGAATCAAGGCCGACGTCGCTTTCGAGATGTTCACGCTGCTCGGCGTCCCCTTCTTCACCTTCCACGACCGCGACGTGGTCCCCGAGGGCGCTGGTCTGGCCGATTTCAGCCGCAATCTGTCGGAGATCACCGAATATTTTCAGGAAAAGATGAAGCTGACCGGCGTCAAGCTGCTGTGGGGCACCGCCAACCTGTTCAGCCATCCCCGCTATATGGCCGGAGCGGCGACCAATCCGGACCCTGATGTGTTCGCCTACGCCGCCGCGCAGGTGAAGAACGCGCTCGACGCCACCCACAGGCTCGGCGGCGACAATTACGTGCTGTGGGGCGGGCGCGAAGGCTACGAGACGCTGCTCAACACCGACATGAAGCGCGAGATCAACCAGCTCGGCCGCTTCCTGTCGATGGTGGTGGAGTACAAGCACCGCTCCGGCTTCAAGGGGACTTTGCTGATCGAGCCGAAGCCGCAGGAGCCGACCAAACATCAATACGATTACGACGTCGCCACCGTCTACGGCTTTCTCCAGAGGTTCGGGCTGGAGAAGGAGGTGAAGGTCAATATCGAGGTCGGCCACGCCTATCTCGCCAAACATTCGTTCGAGCACGAGATCGCCACCGCCGCCTCGCTGGGGATTTTGGGCTCGGTTGACGCCAACCGCAACGACCTCCAGTCGGGCTGGGACACCGACCAGTTTCCGCACAACGCCGCCGAACTGCTGCCGGCGATGTATTGCATCCTGCGCTCGGGCGGACTCGGCAATGGCGGCTTCAATTTCGACGCCAAAGTGCGCCGCCAATCGACCGACCCGGTCGATCTGCTCTACGGCCACATCGGCGGCCTCGACGTCTGCGCGCAGGCGCTGCTGGCGGCGGCGCGGCTGATCGAGGACGGCAAGTTCGACGCCTTCCTCAGCGAGCGCTACGCCGGCTGGAGCGACCCCAAGGCGCAAGCCATGCTCGGCCCCGACGCCACCCTCGACGGCGTCGCCGCGCGGGTCGCGGCCGAAGGGCTGGACCCGAAACCGCGCTCGGGGCGGCAGGAATGGGTGGAGAATTTGCTCAACCGGTATGTGTGAGCGGGCGCTCCAACCAAAATCGCTCCAAGCCGGACTCACGCGGCTTCGAGCCGCGCCCAGAACGCCTCCAATATCCGGCTGACGAACGGGTTCTTATGCGCCAGCGGCCCGTCGCTGGCTTCGGGATGCACCAGCATCGTCGCATTGGCCTCGAACAGCAACGCCCGTCCGTCCGGCAGCACGGCGAAATCGACGCCGGCGAAATCGAGGTCCATCCGCCGGCCGATCGCACAGATTGCGCCATAGGCGCGCGCGCCGATCGCCGCCGCCGGATTTTCGAGGAAGCGCCGCTCTTCGGCGATCAGCGCGGCGTCCGAGGCCGTGCGCGACGTCTGATAATGCACCAACCAATCGTCGTGAATGGCCAGATGATAAGGAAAGGGCGCGCGGTCGACGAAGAACATGCGATACTTGCGATAGAGGCCGTCGCCGGAGCGGAACTCGTGAAACGCCGTCGCGTAATGCGCGGAGCCGTCGAGCCGCGCGGCGATGTCGCCGCGCGCCAGCCGCTGCAATCTTTCGCCGCCATGCGAGCCGAGCGGACGCAGCAACCAAAGTTGCTCTGGCTCGGCGTCGTCGATCTGCGCGCCTTGTGTGATGCGGCGCGTTGGCGGCGCGACCAGATCGTTGATCCCTTCAAACAACCGCGCGGCGTTGTCGCGCGCCGTCGCGGCGATGCGCTCCGGCCGGTTCAGCACCGGCCGCCGGCAGCGCGCGACGAATTCCGCCAACCTCTCGGCGAGCGCGGCGGCGGCGTCGGGATCGCCGACCGCGTTGAACACGACGTCATAATCGTGCTGCGGCGACAAGGCTTCGTCGGCATAGGCGATGAACCAGATCAGGCGGTCGTAACGCGTCGGCGGGATCAGATAAGCGTCGGGCGAATTGGCGCGCGCGGCGCTGGCGAGCGTCAGCACGCGGCGGCGCGGATGCGGCGCGCGCGCGACGATCAGCGGCGAACGGCGATAGGCGCGTTCGCGATGCGCCTCGGCCTCGTCGTCGCGGCCCTCGTGGTCGCAGACGGCGGCGAGATTCTGATGCGCGCCCTGATGCTCCGGCGCGAGGAGCAACGCCGCTTCGGCGTGCGCGCGCGCCGGCCCGAATTGCAGCGCCCGGCCATGCAGCGCGCTCAGCGCCACATGCGCCTCGATCCGCGTCGCGGCCGCAGGCGCCAGCGTCAGCGCGCGCTGATAGCGCGCCGCCGCCTCGAACGGCCGATCGAGCTTGAGATAATGCGCGCCGAGCCGGGCGAGCGGCTCCGCCGCCTCGGGGTCGAGCGCCTGCGCGCGCTCGAACGCGCTGGTTGACAGAATCGTCTCGCCGAGCGCGTCGAGCGCCTCGCCGATCAGCGTCCAGGCTTGCGAATTGTCCATGTCGAGCGCCAGCGCCTCGTCGGCGCGGCGGAACGCCTCGGCGGCGCGGCCCGCGCTCAACAAGGCGCGCGCCAGGCCGAAATAGGCGTCGAGCGCGGCGGGATCGCTGTGGATCGCGGCTTCATAGGCCGCGATCGCCTCGTCGCGCCGCCCGACCGCCGCCAGCGTCTGCGCCAGGCTGAGATGCGCCGGCGCGCCAGCCTGCGGCGGCGCGGGCGCCCGCCCGCTAGCCAGTTGCGTCTTGGGGGATGTCTTCGCCATGCCAGTCCTCGCGCCGCGAATCGCGGCGTGACTTTGCGCACGGCGCCTTATCCCGGACTTGCCGGCGCCCCCGCCCGGCCGTTAGCGGCCGGCCTTGAGATAGCGGGCGATGGCGGTGATGTTCGCCTTGGGCAGGCGGCTCAGGTTGCGCACCACTTCCGCCATCGCGCCGCCGAGACTGTCGCCGTCGGGCGTGATGCCGGTCGTCAACGCCAGCTCGATATCCGACTGCGTCCAAGCTTCCAGCCCCAGCGGCGTGATGTCGTGCGATTTGCCCTTGCCGTCCGGCATTCTGGCGCCGGTCAGCGCCTTGTCGGCGTTGGGGCCGCCGAGGAAATCGCGCGGCGTGTGACATTCGCCGCAATGGCCGGGGCCCTGCACGAGGTAGCGCCCGTAATCGGCGGTGTCGGCGACGGCGACCGCCTCGGGCGGCGTCGCGCGGGTGAGATAGAGCCATTTCCACACCCCGATCGTGCGGCGGATGTTGAAGGGGAAACCGAAGCCGGGCGGCGGCGATTCGCCGCGCACCTTGGGCAGCCCGCGCAGGAACGCCCACAGGTCGCGCACGTCGGCGACGCTCATGCGGCGATAGGAGGGATAGGGGAAGGCGGGGTAGAGATGCTCGCCCTCGTCGTCGACGCCATCGTAGATCGCGCGCGCGAATTTCTGCGCCGACCAATTGCCGATCCCGTCCTCGGGGTCGGGCGAGATGTTGGGCGGCGTGATCGGCCCGAACGGCGTCTCCAACTCCTTGCCGCCGCCGAGCTTCAGCGGCTCGTCGGCGGATTTGGCGTGGCAGGCGGCGCAGCCGGCGATCCAGAACACGACCGCGCCGTTATGCGCGTCGCCGGGCTTGTCCATCTCGGCCGCGATGCTGGGGTCGAGCCGGCTCGGGGCCGAGAGCCGCCAGAACGCGCCGGCGCCGATGAGCGCCAGCACGATCAGCGCCGCAAGCGCCTTCATTTTTCCTTGGCGCGGTAGAGTTCGTGGCAGGCGCCGCAGTCCTTGAACAGGGGCGGGAAATTGGCCTTGAACGACGCCTCGTCCTTGACCGAGGCGAGCAACAGCTTGGAATCGGCCCCGAGCTTGGCGAGCTTGGCCTCGAAATCGCTCTTGTTCTGCCAGATCGCCGGCAACGCGTTGGTCTTGCCCTTGTCGCTGTCGGCCGGGAACAGCGCCGGCGCCTTCTCCGAGGTCTCGATAAACTGATTGAGCGCGGCTTGCGCGGTTTCGAGCTTGAACGGCGCCGCGCCTTTCATGATCGCGACAATGCCCTTCGCCGCCGCGCCGTTCGCCTTCATCAATTTCTGCCGCGCTTGGATCGGATCGTCGGCGGCGACGCCCGCCCCCGTGCCGACCAGCACCGCAATAGCCGCCAGAACACTCCGCCGCATGCCGCTCTCCTCCGCTGCCGCCCCCGTTCGCCGGGGGCTATGCGGGTAGTGGTACAGGAGTGCGACGCCATAAGGCAACGCGGCTCAGCCGTGTTTGAACACCAGCGTCTTCAGCGCGGCGAAGTCGTATAGCGCGGCAAAGCCCTTTTCGCGGCCGTGGCCCGATTTCTTCATGCCGCCGAACGGCAGTTCGACGCCGCCGCCGGCGCCGTAGCCGTTGACGAACACCTGTCCCGCCCGCACCTTGCGCGCCACCCGCATCGCCCGCGCGCCGTCGGCGGACCACACGCCCGCCACCAGCCCGTAGTCGGTGGAATTGGCGAGCCGCACCGCCTCCGCCTCGTCGCGGAACGGCATCGCCGCCAGGATCGGCCCGAACACTTCCTGCTGCACCAGCGCCATGCCCACATTGTCGACGCCATAGATCGCCGGCTTGACGAAAAAGCCCTGCGCGGGCACGCCCGCGGCGATCCCGCCCTCCGCCAGTTTGCGCGCCCCCGCCCCTTCCGCGGCGGCGATCATGCCCTCGATGCGGCGCTTTTGCTTCATTGAGATCACCGGCCCGAGTTCGCGGTCCATCTCCGGCGTCCCCGCGCTCACCTTGGCGAAGCGGGCCGTGAGGTCGGCCATGAAGCGATCCCAGATTTTCGCGTCCAGCAGCAGCCGCGAGCCGGCCGAGCAGGTCTGGCCGGCGTTCTGCACGATGGCGGCGACGACGGAGGCGAGCGCGGCCTCCCAATCGGCGTCGGCGAACACGATCTGCGGCGATTTTCCGCCCAGTTCCAGCGTGCAGCCGATGTGATTGCGCGCCGCCGCCGTCTGCACCGCCGTTCCCACTTCCTGACTGCCGGTGAAGGAGATGAAATCGACGCCGGGATGGGCGCACAGCGCCGCGCCCGCCTCCTCGCCCAGGCCCGGCACGATGTTCAGCGCGCCTTCGGGCAGGCCCGCTTCGGCGGCGAGTTCGGCCAGCCGCAGCGGCGCGAGGCAAGCGTCCTCGGCCGGCTTCAGCACGCAGGCATTGCCGACCGCCAGCGAGGCGCCAATGGTGCGGCCGAACATCTGCACGGGATAGTTCCACGGGATGATATGCGCCGTCACCCCCTTCGGCTCCCAGACGGTGGCGGCGAAATAGCCGTCAAGAAAGGTGAGCGTGTCGCCGTGCAGCTTGTCGGCGGCGCCGCCGTAATATTCGAAATAGCGCGCCACAGCGACCGCGTCGGCGCGCGCCTGTTTCATCGGCTTGCCGGTGTCGCGCGCCTCCAGCGCCGTGATCTCGTCGGCGTGGTCCTCGATCAGGCGGCCGAATTTCGACAGGATGCGGCCGCGCTCGGTCGCGCTCATCCGCCCCCAGGCGCCCTCTTCGAACGCCCGCCGTGCGGCCGCGACCGCGAGATCGACGTCCTGCGCGCCGCCCGCCGCGATGGCGGCGAAGGCGACGCCCTCGGCCGGGGCGATCATCGGCAGCGTCGCGCCGGAGGCGGCGGGGCGCCATTGGTTGTCGATGAACACGCCTTGGGCGGCGGCCGGGGTGACGGGCTTGTTCATGGGCGCCTCCTTGGGGGCAGCGGGCGGAATTTCATCAGCATAGCGCGTTGGCCGGCGCAGATCACGCCTGCGGCGCGCCGTCGCCGCGCGGCTTATAGCCGCCCTTGAGCGCCGCCAGTATCGAGGGCGGCGTCAGCGCGATCGCTTCGGCCCCCGCCGGCGCCGGCTCGGGCGCGCCGTAATCGCCGAAACTCCAGCGGTGGAGCCGCCCGCCCGCGACGAGATGCGGCGCCGCGCGCCAGAGCACCATCGCCCCGTCGGGCGCGCCATCGAGCGCAAGCGGGCGCTTGGGCGCGAGCCGCTCGGCGTGCAGCCGCGCGTCCATCGCCCTCGCGCTCGGGGCGAGGCCGGGAAAGGCGGCCTGAAACGCCTTCGCCTCGGCGTAACGGCATTGGAAGCACGGGCGATGGCCCGCCGCCAGCGCCGTCGGCTCGTCGCGGAAGAACAGTTCGGTGTAGCCGGCGCCGAACACTTCGCGCCAGCGGCCGCGGAATTCGCACAGGCAGGCGATCCACGCTTTCGACGCCCAGCGCTTGCGCCCGATCGCCCGCGCCGCGTCGTGGATGCGCCCGCCCCTGTTGCCCATCAGCCGGCCGCGCTCGGGAACCGCCCACAATTCGCCGAACGGATCGACCCGGTTTTGCAGCGGGCGCGGCGCGTTCACCGACTGCGCAGCAGATCGAAGATCGTCATCGGCGCCGTCGCGGCGGGAGCCGGGGCCGCAGCAGCCGCCGGAGCATTCGCCTGCGCCTGCGCTTGAGCCTGGGCCTGCGCCTGCGCGGCGGCGGCGTTGGCTTCCGCCGCCGGATCGAGGCCGTAGACGTCGTTGCGGAAATTGACGGTTCCGTCCTCGTTGGCCCAACCGGTGAGATAGACCCAGATCACCGGCACCGCGTGCGACAGCTTGATGTCGTAGCGCTCCTTGGTCTTCATCTTGTCGGTCAGCGCCGTCTTGTCCCAGCCGCCGGGCGTGTCCTCAAGCAGCCAGGCGGCGTAATCGTAGACGCCCTGCACGCGCACGCAGCCGTGGCTGAGGAAACGGAAATCGCGGCCGAACAGCGCCTTGCCCGGCGTGTCGTGCATATAGACGGCGAGCTTGTTGGGCATGCCGATGCGGATCGAGCCGAGCGAATTGCCGGCCCCGGAATCCTGGCGCAGGATGTAGTTGGCGGCGCGCTCGGTGTTCCAGTTGATCGAGGCCGGGTCGATCTCATGCAACTGCCCGTCGAGCACGCGGATGCGCATCCGCTTGAGATAGCTTGGGTCCCGCTGCATGTGCGGGATGATCTCTTTCTTGATGATCGAGGTCGGCACGGTCCAGGTCGGATTGAGGTTGACGACCGAGATATGCGCGGAAATCTCCGGCGAGGGATGATCGGGGTCGCCGACGATGGCGACATAGCGATGCGCGACCAGCCCATCCTGCACCGCCTCGACCGAGGTCGAGGGCAGGTTGACCACGACATAGCGCTTCTCGAAATCGACGTGCATCGTCGACAGCCGCGCCGCGCTGGCGGCCAGCTCCTGCCGGCGCGTCTCGGCCGACACGTTGATCGCCTTCAGCGTCGCGCCGACGACGGCGCCGGTCGGGCGCAGCCCCATGCGCTCCTGGAAATGCTTGACCGCCGCCGTCAAACTGGCGTCCCACTTGCGCGCGGCCGCGCCGTGGCGCTCCTCGGTCAGATCGCCCTCGATCTCCAGATGGCGGCGCAATTTCTCCACCGCCTCGCCCTTGGAGCCGGGCCGCAGCGCCGGCAAATCGGTCGCCCAGCCGCCCTGCTCGACGATATGGGCATAGCGCTCGGCGGCTTTCTGCGTGGCGGCGTAAGTGTCGGGCGATAAAGTGGGATGCGGATCGCTCGACAGCACCGTCTCCAGTTGCGGCGGGCGCGGCTTGGGCTTGGCCTTCGGCTTGGGCGCGACATCGACCGGGATCGGCTCCGCCGGCAAGGCGTCGGCGGGCGATGCGGCGGCGGGTGAAGCGGCGGGGGCCGGCGCGCTTTGCGGCGCGGCGGCGGCGGCCGGCGTCGGAGCGGCGGCGGGGCTGG
>JAGWRL010000122.1 GCA_028876585.1 Pseudomonadota bacterium
CGCCCGTCGCCCATCACGCCGACGCTGCGCACCGGCAGAAGCACGGCAAAGGCCTGCCAGATCTTGTCGTAAAGGCCGGCGCGGCGGATCTCTTCGAGATAGATCGCGTCGGCCTTGCGCAAAATCTCCAGCTTCTCCGGCGTGATCGCGCCGGGAATGCGGATCGCGAGGCCGGGGCCAGGAAACGGATGGCGGCCGACGAAGGCGGGCGGCAGGCCCAGTTCGCGCCCAAGCTCGCGCACCTCGTCCTTGAACAATTCGCGCAGCGGCTCGACCAGCGCCATGTTCATGCGCTCGGGCAGGCCGCCGACATTGTGGTGCGACTTGATCGTCACCGAGGGGCCGCCGGTGAACGAGACCGATTCGATCACGTCCGGATAGAGCGTGCCCTGCGCGAGGAAGCCGACCGGGCCGCGCCCGTCGCCGGCGATCTTCGCCGCCTCGCGCTCAAACGTCTCGATGAACAGGCGCCCGATGGTCTTGCGCTTGGTCTCGGGATCGGCGACGCCGTCGAGCGCGCCCAGGAACGCCTCGGCCGCTTCGACATGGACCAGCGGGATGTTGAAATGGTCGCGGAACAGCCGCACCACCTCGACCCCCTCGCCGGCCCGCATCAGGCCGTGATCGACGAACACACAGGTGAGCTGATCGCCGATCGCCTCGTGGATCAGCACGGCGGCGACCGCCGAATCGACGCCGCCGGAAAGGCCGCAGATCACCCGGCCGCCGCCGACCTGCGCCTTGATCGCCGCGCGCGCCTGGGCGCGGAACGCGGCCATGGTCCAGTCGCGCCGCAGGCCCGCGACGCCGTGGACGAAATTGGCGATCAGCCGCGCGCCGTCGGGGGTGTGGACGACTTCGGGGTGGAACATCAGGCCGTAGTAGCGCCGGCTCTCGTCGGCGATGGCGGCGAAGGGCGCGTTGGGCGAAACGCCGATGCGCTGAAAGCCCGGCGGCAGTTGCGTGATGCGGTCGCCGTGGCTCATCCAGACCACGTGTTTCTCACCCTGCGCCCAGCAGCCCTCGAACAGCGGGCTGTCGCGCAGCACCTCGACCTCGGCGCGGCCGAACTCGCGGTGATGGCCGCTCTCGACCTGGCCGCCGAGCTGGGCGGCGAGCGTCATCTGGCCGTAGCAGATGCCGAGCACCGGCACGCCGGAGCGGAACACGATGTCGGGCGCGCGCGGGCTCCCCTCGTCCGGCACCGAGGCCGGGCCGCCGGACAGGATCACCGCTTTCGGCCGCATCTGCGCGAAGGCGGCCTCGGCCTTCTGGAACGGCGCGATCTCGCAATAGACGCCGGCCTCGCGCACCCGGCGCGCGATCAACTGGGTGACCTGACTGCCGAAATCGATGATCAGCAGCTTGTCGTGCGTCGCGGCCTCGGTCATGCAGGCTCCCAAAGTGAAAAGAGCGCCCAAACGAAAAGAGCGCCCGGAGGCGCCCTTGGGGTGATTTCCGCGAGGGGCGGAGCCTACTTGATCTTGGTCTCTTTGAACTCGACGTGCTTGCGCGCGACGGGGTCGTATTTCGTGAACGTGTACTTTTCCGTCTTGGTGCGGGCGTTCTTCTTGGTCACGTAGAAATAGCCGGTGTCGGCGGTGGAGAGCATCTTGATCTTGAGCGTGGCGGCCTTGGCCATGACAGGAACCTTGCGCGTAAGGGCGAATGACGAGAGCGCCCCGGGTCAAGCCCGACGCGCGCGTGTCGGCTTCATAGCCGGGCGGGCGGGGAAGTCAAGACGGCGCTCGCTCGCGACGCGGGCGGCGCGTGACGGCGAGGGAAGGAAACACGGCGGCGCGCATACTGTCCCCGTCATTCAACTTGCGGTCGTGGCGTCGCGGCGATACGTTGGCTTGCGTCAAAAAAGACGGCGAGGGGATCGAAGTGAAATATTCGCTGCCCGTGCCGGCGGAACTGACAGGCGCCCATTTGAAGGACGCCAAGCTCTACGCGACGCGGTGGGACTTGATGGTGGCGCTGGCGACGCGTCCCTATGCGCGCGTCGCAGAGATCGGCGTCGGTTACGGCGATTTCAGCGTGCATATGATGGCGGCGCTGCATCCGCAGGAGTTTCACGCCTTCGACGTGTTCGACCTGCATGAGCATCCGATCGTGCTCGGCATACCCTCCGCCACGCGCTTTCAGGAACGCACGCATGTCGACTATTACGCACAGCGATTTCCCGACGCCAAGATCTTCGTCGGCGACAGCTCCACCAATATGAACATGCAGCCGGACAAATATTACGACCTTATCTATATCGACGGCGCCCACGACTATGAGGGCGTGAAGCGGGATACGGCGGCCTGTCTGAGGACCATCAAGGACGACGGGATATTGGTGTTCAACGATTACACCCCGTTCGATCCGATCGCCGCCATGCCGTATGGGGTGATGCATGCGGTGAACGACCTTTGCGTCCATCACGGCTGGCGCATGACGGCGTTGGCGTTGCAACCGCTGATGTTCTGCGACGTGGCGCTGACGCGGGGCTGAACCGCTAACGCCCCCCGCCCTCCTCCGCCAACACCGCCGCCAGCCCCTCGCGATAACTGCGATAGATCGGCGCCCAACCCAGCGCCCGCAGCCTCTCATTCCGCACGCGGCGGTTCTCGTCGTAGAAGCTGCGCGCCATGCCGGTCAGCCCAGAGGTCGCGAACGGCTCCTCGGGCGGGGCGGCGAGGCCCAGCAGGCTCGCGGCGTGGGCGATCACGTCCTGCGGCGGCGCGGGCGCGCCGTCGACGACATTATAGACCTCGCCCGGCCGCGCCGCCGCGACCACCGCCTCCACCGCCGCCGCGATGTCGTCGACATGGATGCGGTTGAACATCTGACCCGGCTTGACGACGCGGCGCGCGGTTCCCTCGCGCAGCCGGTCGAACGCGCCGCGGCCGGGGCCGTAGATGCCGCCGAGCCGCAGAATGTCGACCGGCACGCCGGCCTCGCGGCCGAACCGGCGCCAATCCGCCTCGGCGGCGACGCGCGCGCGCGCCCGCGGCGTCACGGCGCGCAGCGGGCTCGCCTCGTCGACCCATGCGCCGGCGCTGTCGCCATAGACGCCCACGGTCGAGAGATAGACGATCCGCGTCACCGGCGCGGCGCGCAGGGCCGCGCCGAGCCCGCGCAGCGTCGGGTCGCCCTCGGCGTCGGGCGGGATCGAGACCAGCGCGACGCCGCCAACGGCGCTCGCGAGGCCAGGGTCGGCATGGACGCC
>JAGWRL010000123.1 GCA_028876585.1 Pseudomonadota bacterium
CCCGAGGCGCTCGTCGACGTCGACGGGCCGGACGAAATTGTCGACGGCAGAATCGACCTCGGCGCGCTGCTGGCGGAATTTCTGACGCTGGCGCTCGATCCCTATCCGCGCAAACCCGGCGTCGCCTTCGCCGCGCCGGCCGAGGAAATGCCGCCCGAGCGGCCATTCGACGCCCTGCGCGCGCTTTCCGACCGCGAGGAGCCGGACTGACGATTGCCTCCGGCGGCTAAGCCGCTATGGTGGCGCCGAAATTCCGGGCGAACGGCCCGCGGCGGGTGACGGGTGGCGGTGAAGCGGGACGCGATCATAGCTTTGGACGCCATGGGGGGCGATCACGGGCCGGGCGTCGTCGTCCCGGCGGCGGCGATCGCCTTGGAGCGCCGCCCCGGCACGCGCTACGTCCTCTATGGCGACGAGAAGCAAATCGGGCCGCTGCTGGCGGCCCATCCCGCGCTCGCCGCCCGGGCCTCCGTCGTCCATTGCGACGTCGCGGTGAAGATGACCGACAAGCCGAGCCAGGCCTTGCGCCAGGGCCGGCGCGTGTCGTCGATGTGGCGGGCGATCGAGGCGATCAAGCGCGGCGAGGCCGATTGCGCCGTCTCGGCCGGCAACACCGGCGCCTTGATGGCGATGGCCAAAGTGTGCCTGCACATGCTGCCGATGATCGAGCGCCCGGCGCTGGCGGGGATCTGGCCGACGACGCGCGGCGAATCGCTAGTGCTCGACCTCGGCGCTTCGATCGGCGCCGACGCCCAGCATCTCGTCGATCTCGCCGTCATGGGCGCGGCGATGGCGCGCATCGTGTTCGACATCGAGACGCCGTCGGTCGGGCTGCTCAACGTCGGGGTCGAGGAGATCAAGGGCATCGAGGAGGTCAAGGCGGCCGGGCGCATGCTGCGCGAAAACGAGTGGCCGCACATGCGCTATCACGGCTTTGTCGAGGGCGACGACATCGGCCGCGGCACGGTCGACGTGTTCGTCACCGAAGGCTTCACCGGCAATATCGCGCTGAAGACGGCGGAGGGGACGGCGCGCCAGATCGCGCAATATCTGCGCGAGGCGATGCGGGCGACCGTGGCCAACCGGCTCGGCTACCTGCTGGCGCGCGGCGCGTTCGACGCGCTCAGGCGCAAGCTCGATCCCGGCCGGCGCAACGGCGCCGTGTTGCTCGGCCTTGACGGCGTGGTGATCAAGAGTCATGGCGGGGTCGACGCCGAGTCCTACGCCGGCGCGATCGAGGTCGGTTACGACATGGTGCGTCAGGATCTGCTCGCCAATATCCGCGACATGATCGCCCACGCCAGCGAATCCCGGGCCCCGACGCTCGCCAGTTCGTGAAAGATTGAGATGAAGCCAATTCTCCGTTCCGTCGTGCGGGGCGTCGGCGCCTGCCTGCCCGAGCGCATCGTCACCAACGCCGAACTGGCCGCCCGCGTCGACACGTCGGACGAGTGGATCGTCCAGCGCACCGGCATCCGTCAGCGCCATGTCGCCGCCGCGGGCGAGACGACGTCGAGCCTGGGGGTGCGCGCCGCCGAGCGGGCGCTGAAGGCCGCCGGCCTCAGCGCCGCCGACATCGATCTCATCATCGTCGCCACCTCGACGCCCGATTACACTTTTCCCGCCGTCGCCACCCAGGTCCAGGCCGCGCTCGGCATCGCCCACGGCGTCGCCTTCGATTTGCAGGCGGTATGCTCGGGCTTCGTGTTCGCCGTCGCCACGGCCGACAAGTTCCTCGCCTCCGGCTCGCACAGACGCGCGCTGGTGATCGGCGCGGAGACGTTCTCGCGCCTGCTCGATTGGGAGGACCGCACCACCTGCGTGCTGTTCGGCGACGGCGCCGGGGCGATGGTGCTGGAGGCGGTCGCGGACGGCGAGCGCGGGCTGCTGGCCTCGAAACTGCGCTCGGACGGGCGCCATCTGGCCAAGCTCTATGTCGACGGCGGCCCCTCCTCCACCGGCACGGTCGGCCACCTGCGCATGGAAGGCCGGGAAGTGTTCAAACACGCCGTCGGCATGGTCACCGACGTCATCCGCGCCTGTTTCGAGGAGGCCGGCGTCACCGCCGCCGATATCGACTGGTTCGTGCCGCACCAGGCCAACCGCCGCATCATCGACGCCTCCGCCGACAAGCTCGGCATCGCGCGCGAAAAGGTGGTGGTGACGGTCGACCGCCACGGCAACACCTCCGCCGCCTCGATCCCGCTAGCGCTCGATGTGGCGGTGGCGGACGGGCGCATCAAGCCGGGCGATCTGGTGATGATCGAGGCGATGGGCGGCGGCTTCACCTGGGGCGCGGCGCTGATCCGGTGGTGAACGCGCCCCCCGGCTTCGTCCGGCTCGAAATCGCCGCCGGTTTCGCCGCCGATTTCGGCCCCATCTACGCGCGGCGCGACGGCGAGCGGGTCTGGTACGGCTTCCGCGTCGAGGACAAGCACCTCAACCCGCGCGGGATCGCGCATGGTGGGGCGCTGGCGACCTTCGCCGACATGCAGCTCGCCGCGCTGATGCGCGCCGGCCGGCTGACGCCGAAGCAGGCGCCGACGATCAGCCTGTCGCTCGATTTCCTCAAGCCCGTGCCGCCCGGCGCCTGGGTGCAGGGCGAGATCGATCTGGTGGCGCGCAGCGGCCGGCTCGCCTTCTCGCAATGCCTGCTCACGGTGGATGCGACGCCCGTCGCGCGCGCGAGCGCGAAATTCGCCTACTCCGAGAAAGCCGCTTCGCTCGACCCGTCCGAGCCGGCCCCGCCGCGGCCCGCCTTCGTCGCGTCCCCGCCGCCCGAGGGTTTTGAGCCGTTCGACTTCGGCCCCGGCTTCGGCGCCTTCTTCGGCCCGGCGTTCTGGCGCCCCGGCTCGACCCGGTTCGGCTTCCGCGTCACGCCGCGCCACATCAACCTGTTCGGCTTCTGCCACGGCGGCGCGCTGGTGACTTTCGCCGATTATCAGCTGGGGCCGCTGCGCCGCGCCGGTCTGGCGCAGGGGCCGTTCGCGCCGACGCTGAGCCTCAGCATGGATTTCCTCGGGCCCGCCCGGCTCGGCGAGTGGATCGAGGCCGAGGCGACGCTGCTGCGCGCGACCTCGCGCTATTTGTTCGCGCAGGCGCTGCTGACCAACGCCAAAGGCGCCGTGGCGCGCTCGAACGCTATCTATGCGATTTCGTCGGGCGAAACTTCGGCGAAGGCCTGAGGCGAGACCCGCGTGCAACCCAAAGCCCTGCTCTGGAGCACGGACAAGAACGAATGGCTTCGTCGCGAGCGTCATATCGGGTTTGAGGACGTCCAAGCCGCCCTGAAAGAGGGCAAATTACTCGCGGACCTCCCCCATCCGAACCCGGCGTGTTTCCCCGCCCAGCGGGTGCTGATTGTCGAAGTTCACGACGAGACCTATGTTGTCCCCTACATCGAGGACGAACATGTTATGTTCCTAAAGACGATTTATCCGAGCAGGAAAGCGAGACGCATCTATGGCCGGCGCAAAACGCCCTCTCGATAAACCAAGCCATGACCCCGCACCTCGATTCTTCGATGAAGAGGAGCGGGAGTTGATCGAAAGCTTCGAGGCCGCGCTGGAGCGCGGCGAAGTTCCACCAAATACGGCGGAAGAATTGCAGCAGGCCAACGCCGAATGGAAGGCCATTGTCGAGGCGTCCGAGGCTCGACGGGCCGTGACGCTAGAGTTGCAAGCGGGCGACCTCGACCTGATCAAATCCATCGCCCGGCGACGCGGCATTCCCTACCAGACGCTAATTGGGTCGGTGCTGCACCAGTTCGCGCATGGCGAATTGCGCGAGACGACGTGACGTGGAGCAAAGGCAGGCGGGCGGTGTAACAGACGAGCCGCCCGGCCCGAACCCTCCTCGCCGCCCCGACGAGACTTCGCGATGATCCCAGCCCCGTGGAACGAACGTAACGGCCGCTTCTCGCCGCTGAAGGCGGCGGCATTCGCCGCGCTGTTCGCGCCGGCGGTCTACATTCTCTATCAGTTCGCCAGCGGGGCGTTGCAGCCCAAGCCCGTCACCGAGATGATCCATCGCAGCGGCGATTGGGCGGCGCGGCTGATCCTGCTGTCGCTGCTGGTGACGCCGTTGCGCAAGCTCGGCCAATGGCCGAAGCTGATCGCGGTGCGGCGCATGGTCGGCGTCGCCGCCTTCGCCTACGCCTGCGCGCATCTGAGCCTCTATGTCGTCGATCAGAGCTACGATCTCGGCCATGTCGCGGCCGAGATCGCGTTGCGCTTTTATCTGACGATCGGCTTCGTCACGCTGCTCGGCCTGGGCGCGCTGGCCGCGACCTCGACCGACGCGATGATCCGCCGGCTTGGGGCCGCGCGCTGGAACAAGCTGCACAAGATCATCTATGTCCTCGCCGCGCTGGCGCTGTTTCATTATTTTCTGCAATCGAAGGCCGACGTCTCCGGCGCCGTGCTGCTGACCGGCTTCTATCTGATGCTGATGCTCTATCGCTTCAGCGTGAGGCGACTGCCGCTGTTTGGCGCCGTGCTCGCCTCGGTCACGCTCGGCGCGGGCCTGACGATGCTGCTGGAGGCGACATGGTATGCGCTGCGCCGTCACTATCCGTTCTGGGAGGTGCTCGGCGCCAATGTCGATCCCGACATGTTTCCGCGCCCCGCCTTCTATGTCGCGTTGGTCGGTATGGCTGCGATCGTGGTGATGGTCGCGCGCCACTGGCCGGCGCGGCGCGCCTCACGCCTTGCCGCCGCCGAATAGGAACGGCGCGACATCGTTGACGCTGGGCGGCTTGACGGCGTGAAACGGCGCCGGCCGGCACACCGCCATCGCCGACACGCCGACCCGCGTCGTCAACAAACCGTTCAAAACCCCCTCCCCCATCCGCGACGACAGTTTCGCCGCGATGCCGTGCCCGACCAGGCCTTGCAGCACCGTATCGCCGACCGCCATGCCGCCGGTGATGACGAGATGGGCCGAGATCGAGCGCGCCAGCTTGAGGAAACCGAGCAATCCCGGCCGTCCGCCGTAGATCTCGGCGATCTCCCGCGTCAGCCGGATCACCTGCGCGGCCACGAACACGACGTCGAGCACCGCGCGCGGGCTCAGCGCCGTCACCAGCGACACGCGCCTGGCGGCGGCGGCGACTTGCGCGCGGGCGCGCGCATCGAGCGGCTTCACCAGGGCGCGCTCGGCGATCTCGACCAGATCGCGCCCGTCGATGATCTCGCCGCTGGCGCGCGCGACCTCCGCCAAAGCCCGCGCGGCTTGCGGCCGCGTCCGGTAGAGCGCCATCAACCGCCCGACCGAGGCGCGCGCCAGCGCGCGGTCGTCGCGGGCGTGCGCTTGCGCCAGATCGGCGTGCAATTGCGCGATGCGGCGCTGGCGCATCAGAGCCACGAATTCCCGCGCCGCCAGCCCGAGCACGCCGACGATCAACAGCGCGGCGAAGCCGACGCCGAGCCAGCCGAAACCCTGCGCCTTCGCCCACAAAGCGGTGATGAGATCGTCGACCCACAGGCCGACGCCGAGCGAGACCAGCCCGCCGAGCCCGGTCCACGCCAGCGTCGAAAGCGTCGGGCGCCAGCGCCTCGCCATGCCGCTCGCCTGCGCCGTCTCGATCTCGCGCTCGCCCTCGTCGAGCGGTTCGGGCGCATGGTCGGGGATCGGCGCGGTCTCGCTGCGCACTTCGGCGCGCGGCGCGTCGGCCGCCGGGCGGTCGTCGTAGGCGACGCCGGAATCGTCGAGCCGGAACGCGCGCGGACGCGGGCGGTAATCGCTCATGCGAGGCGGTCTCCGATCAGGAATTGCAGCGCGCGGTCGAGCCTTATGTGCGGCGGCGCCTCGCCTCGGGGCCACAGCGGCGGGCGAAAGCGCACGAAGCGCAGATCGTTGTCGGCCTCCGCCAGCGCCAGCGCGTCGCCCTCGAACAGCCGTTCGGGATCATCCGGCAACTCGCCGGGAAACACCGCCGCCTCGGCGACGCCATCGAACAGCTGGTCGCCGATCCGCTCGCCCAGTTCCGGCGTGCCGATGATCGCGGGCAGTTGCTCGCCGCCGTGGCGGATCGTCGCCTCGCGCGTCGCGCGCACGGCGGCGAGCGCGATCACGTCGATCTCCGCCCCCACCCCCTTGGCGCGGGCGACGGCTTTTCCCGCCAGCGTGCGCAGCACCGCCTCCAGCCGGTCGTGGCTGACGTGATGCAGATGATCCGCCTTGGTGGCGGCGAACAGGATGCGGTCGACGCGCGGGCGGAAGATCGAGCCGAATTTCGAAGCGCGGCCGGCGCGGAAGGCGCGCATCACGTCGGTCAGCGCGTTTTCGAGATCGCGCATCGCCGCCGGGCCGGAATTGAGCGCGCCGAGCGCGTCCACCAGCACGATCTGCCGGTCGAGCCGGCTGAAATGATCACGGAAGAACGGTTTGACGACATGCGTCTTATAAGATTCGTAGCGCCGCTGCATCATCGCCGCCAGCGATCCCGGCCCCGGCTCGACATCGTCCTCGACGGCCAACGGCGCGAAGGTCAGCGCTGGCGAGCCTTCGAGATCGCCCGGCATCAGGAACCGCCCCGGCGGCAGCGTCGACAAGGCATAGGCGTCGGCGCGGGCGGCGCGCAGATATTCGGTGAACCGGGTCGCGGCGGCGCGCGCGGCGTCCTCGTCGAACGGGCTTTGCGGGTCGAGCCCGTCGAGATGGGCGAGCCAGGCGCCGGCGAGCGGCGCGCGCGCCG
>JAGWRL010000124.1 GCA_028876585.1 Pseudomonadota bacterium
GCTGCGTCCCCCACAGGGCGGTCGCGGCGAGCTCCTCGTTGAGGCCCGGCTCGAAATGCACGTCGGCGGCGGCGAATTCCTTTTTCAGCCGCACGAATTGCAGGTCGAGGCCGCCGACCGGCGAGCCGCGATATCCGGTGACGAAGCCGCCGGTGTTGAGGCCGGCGCGGCGGTCGCGCTCCTTCTGCATCAGCAGCAATCGGGCGACCGCTTGCGCGCCGTTGAGCAGCACGTGGGTCTTGGCGAGGTCGAACCGGTCCGCCAGCGCGATATCGGCCAGCGGATTGCGCGACATATCGTTCATTGTGGCTTCGCCTCCCGCTCCCTCGCCGTGGAGCCGCCGTGTTTTGCGCTGTCCGGAGCCGGCTGACAAGCCGCGGGCGCCCCGAAAGTATAACCGCAGGCGGCGAGCGCGTCCTCCATATGCGGCGGCGGCGGCGCTTCGACCGTGATCAGCGATTTGGCGGGGCCGAGCGGGATTTCCACCCGCCGCGCGTGCAGATGCAGCCGCCGATCATGACCCGCGCCGGCGCCGTAGACCGCGTCGCCGACGATCGGCCAGCCCTCGCTGGCGGCGTGGACGCGCAACTGATGCGTGCGGCCGGTCAGCGGCGCCATTTCGAGCCAGGCGACGCGGGCGCCGTCGAGCGAACCGCGCCCGCGCACGCGCCAGCGCGTTTGCGAGGGCTGGCCGGCCGCGTCGACCTTCTTCCACCAGCCGCGATCGGGATCGCGCCGGCCGAGCGGCTTGTCGATCAACCCTTCGTCCTCGGCCGGGCCGCCCTCGACGATGGCCCAATAGGTCTTGCCGATTTTGCCCTGCTTGAACAATTTGCCTAGCTTTTCCAGCGCCTTGTGGTGGCGGCCGAGCACCAGGCAGCCCGACGTCTCGCGGTCGAGCCGATGCGCCAGCGCCGGCTTGCGCGGCAGGCCGAAGCGCAGCGCGTCGAACGAATCCTCCAGGCTCTCGCCGCCCTTGGGGCCGCGATGCACCGCCACGCCCCACGGCTTGTCGATCACGAGAATCAGTCCGTCGCGGTGGAGAACGCGGGCAAGAATGTCATCTGCGGTCATGCTCGCCTATATAGCGGCAGACGAGAGCGGCCGCGATGCGGCCCGATAGGGGATGCGCGTGAACGATACGACAGAGGGAAAGCCGAAGCCCGGCCTGTTCCGGCGCCTGTTCGGCCGCGGCGGAGCGGAAGAGGCCGCGCCGGTCGCCGAGACGCCGCCGCCCGTGACGGAAGCGCCGCCGCCCGCCGCGCCGGCGGAGGAAAAGCCGCCCGCCGGGGCGCCGACGCCCGAGCCGCCCAAGCGCAGTTGGCTCTCCCGCCTCACCTCCGGCCTGTCGCGCTCGTCCTCGGCGCTGGGGCGCGGCATCGTCGATATTTTCACCAAGCGCAAACTCGACGCGACCTCGCTCGACGATCTCGAAGACATCCTGTTGCAGGCCGATCTCGGCGTCGGCCCGGCGACGCGGCTGCGCCAGGCGATCGGCAAGGGGCGTTACGAGAAGGGCATCGACGTCGACGAGGTGAAGAAGCTCTTGGCCGAAGAGGTCGAGCGCACGCTGGCGCCGGTCGCCCGGCCGCTGATCGTCGACCGCGCCAAAAAGCCGTTCGTGGTGCTGGTGGTCGGCGTCAACGGCTCCGGCAAGACGACGACGATCGGCAAGCTGGCGGCGAAATTCGCCGCGGACGGCGCGCGGGTGATGCTGGCGGCGGGCGACACGTTCCGCGCCGCCGCGATCGAGCAACTTCGCATCTGGGCGACCCGCGCCAAGGCCGAGATCGTCGCGCGCGAGCAGGGCGGCGACGCGGCGGGGCTGGCCTTCGACGCGCTGACGCGGGCGAAGGCGGAAGGCGTCGACGTGTTGCTGATGGACACGGCGGGCCGGCTGCAAAACCGCGCCGAGCTGATGAAGGAGCTGGAGAAGATCATCCGCGTGATGAAGAAGGTCGACCCGGAGGCGCCGCACGCGACGCTGTTGGTGCTCGACGCCACCGTTGGCCAGAACGCGCTGTCCCAGGTCGAGATTTTCGGCCGCATCGCCGGGGTGACGGGTCTCGTGATGACCAAGCTCGACGGCACCGCGCGCGGCGGCATCCTGGTCGCCATCGCCGACAAGTTCAAGCTCCCGGTTCATTTCATCGGCGTCGGCGAGCAGATGGAGGATCTGGAGCCGTTCGAGGCGCGCGATTTCGCCAAGGCGATCGCGGGGCTCGAATAGCGTGAAAACCGCCCCGCGCCGAGCAGCCTGTTCGGCCGTCATGGCCGTCGCGGCCTGCCTTTGCGGCGCGGCGGCGGCGGCGGCCGACCCGGACACGCCGGCGTTTCACAGGGGCGCCTGCGAGGGCGCCTATCCCGGCTACCTGCGCGGCGTCGTCGATGGATACAACGAGTTGTCGCAACGGCGAATGGACGCGATTCCCAATCCGGCGGCGCTCGCCGCCGGCGATGAAACGCTCGGATACAGAGCCGCGCTATGGGCCGGTTACGGAATCGGGCTGAGCTATGGAATGGCGCTGGCCAAGGCGGCGCGCGGCGACGGCGAAATCCCGCGCGACGAGATGATGCAACCCGGCCTGCGATTGAACGACTATCTGGCGAAGCATTGCGGCGTCGCGCCCGCCGGGCTGGAGCCGGGCGCCGTCCCCCTCAATCAAACCGGCGCCGCGACCGCCGCCACGCTCAACGAGGCCCAGATCGCGATGTCGATCGCCTACTGGGCCAATCAGTCGGCCCTTGTCGCGGAGAAAATGGCGCGCGGCGCCCGTGAGGCCGAGGCGAAGGGCGACAAGGACCTGTTCCTGAAGTTCCGCGACGCCGCGCGGACTTCCGCTCAGCAGGCGGCGAATTTCGCGCAGCAGGCGCGAGCCTATTCGCGGACCGGCAAGGAGGAGGCGGTTCCCGCCATCAACGACGCGCAGGCCGCCGCTGAGCGCGCCCGCAAGGCCGCCGACAGCCTGGGCGACGGCGCCCCCACGCAGCCCACGCCACCGGGGCCAGGCACGCTCGACATGCCGATCCCGCGCTAGCGCGCGCGGGGGCTGGAATCGTAAGTCGCCCGTCGTCGCCGCCAAAGCGGGGAGCCAGGGGCGGACGATGGGCGCTGCATCCGCGTTTCGGCGAAAGGTTGCGACAGGCGGCCGCGCGCCGCGCAAATCCCGGCTTGCCGATCGCGGGGTGGGAGGGCTATTGCAGCGCCTGAGGGCGTAGGCCGGCGTATTTTCAGTTTGGATAGAGGGAAATGGGAAACTTCAATAATTTGAATGAGAACGGCGTGACCCGCCTGGGGGGTCTCAACCGCCGCGCGTTTCTGTTCGGCTCCGCCGCCGGTCTTGGCGCGCTGGGTCTGGCCGGTTGCGCGGTGACCGACGGCATGAGTCTCGCCGAGGCGCAGAAGGTCTACGGGCCGGCGCCCGAAGAGAAATTCCCGATTCCCGCGGTCGACGTCACCAAGGTCGATCCGAAATATTTTCGCCGCACGGTGAGTTACGACAGCAAGGAAGCGGCCGGCACGATCATCGTCGATCCCGGCAAATACTACGTCTACCGGCTTGAGGGCGATGGAACCGCCACCCGCTACGGCGCCAATGTCGGGCGCGCCGGGTTCCTGTGGAGCGGCGAAGCCTATGTCGGCCGCAAGGCGGAATGGCCGGTCTGGACGCCGCCGAAGGAGATGATCAAGCGCCAGCCCGAGGCGGCCAAATACGCTCGCGGCATGCCGCCGGGTCTCGACAATCCGCTCGGCGCGCGCACGCTCTATCTCTATCAGAACGGCGTTTACACGCTCTACACGATCTACAGCACCAGCGACCCGGAAACGATCGGCACCAACCTGACGAGCGGCTGCACCGGCCTCCTCAGCCAGGACATGATCGATCTTTACGCCCGGACGCCGGTCAGGACGAAGGTGATCGTCCTGCCGGCTTAGACAACCGCCGTCAGGGGTTGGCCCATTTCGGCGGCCGCTTCTCCAGGAACGCCGCGCGGCCCTCGAACGCGTCCTCGTACTGGAAGCTCTCGACCATCGCGCGCGAGGCGCGCGCGTAGGCCTGGCCAAGCGGCATGTCGATCTGCTCGTAAAAGGTGCGCTTGCCAAGCGCGGTCGCCGAGGACGGGCGGCTGGCGATCGTCGTCGCCAGCGCTTGCGCGCTCGCCAGCGCCTGCCCCTCGGGCACGACGCGGTTGACCAGGCCGAACGCCTCGGCCCGTTCGGCGTCGATGAATTCGGCCGTCAGCGCCAGCTCCATCGCGTGCTTGCGCGACACCGCGCGCCCGACCGCCACCAGCGGCGTCGAGCAGAAACCGCCGTTGCGGGCGCCGGGGAGCGAGAAACGCGCCTTTGCCCCGGCGACGGCGAGATCGCAGGCGGCGACGAGCTGGCAGCCGGCCGCCGTCGCGATCCCCTCCACGGCGGCGATCACCGGCTTTGGATGCTCGGTCAGCCCGCGCATGAAATCGGAGCAGCGATCGAACAGTTGCTCGTAGAACGCCGCGCCGCGGTCGGGGTCGTTGCTGTGGGCGTGGATCTCGCGCAGATCGTGGCCGGAGCTGAACGCCGGCCCCTCGGCCGCGATCACCGCGACCTTGGCCGCCGGGTCTTTCGCGATCTCGTCGAAGGCGACGTTGAGCGCGTCGATCAAATAGAGGCTCAGCGCGTTGCGCGTGGCGGCCGAGGTCAGCGTGACGGTGGCGACGCCGGCGCGGTCGTCGCGGCGGAAGAGGGGGGTCATGGGCGGCGCTCCGAGGACGGCGCGAGCTTAGCCGCCCTCCGGGCCGCGTCAATCGTTGACGTCCGTGGCCGAAAAGTCGTCGCCCTTGTAGAGGAGCTTGAGGCCGAGCGCCTTCGCGGCGGCGTAGGAGAGGCAATCGCCCATGTTGAGGCCGTTGCGGCCGCGCCCGTAGCGCTCGCGCGCGGCGATGGCGTGCGGGATCATGTCCGGGGTCAAGGGGACGATCACGACGGCGAATTCTTCGGCGAGTGACATGACCAGGGCGTTTGCCTCGCCCACGGCGACGGCTTTTCGGCTCGCAACGGCCAGCGAGGCTTCGAAGACATTGAAGACCGAAGTTGTGCACGCGCTTAACGCCATCGCTTGCGCAAGCGCCTGCCAATCCTGTTCTTCAAGGATGATCGCCACCAAGGCGGAGGTTTCGACCAGCACGCCGCCGGACGCGTACAATCCCGGCGGCCCGTTCACGCTTCGCCGCCCCTGAGATCGTCTTCGCCCCAGAGATCGTCATAGAATTTCTTGTCCAGCTCGACGCCCGTATCGGGGAGCGATCTGACCAGAGCGTGTATTTTCGCCAGCCTTTCCTCGACAGGCAGATTTCGGCGATCGCGTTGCAGCGCTTCCTCCGCTGCGGCCTTTGCCGCATCGGTCACGCTGACCTTGCGTAGATCCGCCAGCCTGCGGATCGCCGCCTCGGTCTTCGCGTCCTCGATTAGCAACGCCATCGCCGCCTCCGCGGTATGAGCAAGGGCCAAAACTATACACCCGGTCGATCCGCCGCAACCCGCAACCCTTGCGCCCGCCGCCGGCGCCGCCTAAATCCGCAGCGCCCGGAGCGACCCATGAGCCAAGACAACCCCAGCTTTCCCGGCTGGCACGCCACCACCATCCTCATGGTCCGCAAGGGCGGCCGCACCGTGATCGGCGGCGACGGGCAGGTGAGCCTCGGGCAGACCGTCATCAAGGGCAATGCGCGCAAAGTGCGGCGGCTCGCCAAGGGCGACGTGATCGCGGGCTTCGCCGGCTCCACCGCCGACGCGCTCACCCTGTTCGAGCGGCTGGAAGGCAAGATCGAGCAATATCCGGGGCAACTGGCGCGCGCCTGCGTCGAACTCGGCAAGGACTGGCGCACCGACCGCTACCTGCGCCGGCTGGAGGCGATGCTGCTGGTTGCCGACAAGCAGATCGGCCTCGTGCTCAGCGGCTCCGGCGACGTGCTGGAGCCCGAGAGCGACGCGCACGGCGCCTCCACCGCGATCGGCTCGGGCGGCAATTACGCGCTGGCGGCCGCGCGCGCGCTGATGCCGATGGAGCTTGACGCCGACGAGATCGTGCGGCGGTCGATGAGGATCGCCGCCGACATCTGCGTTTACA
>JAGWRL010000125.1 GCA_028876585.1 Pseudomonadota bacterium
GGCGCGGGCGGGCGCGGCCGCGGCCGGGCCGGGCGCGTCGGCGCGACGCGCTCGACGGCGCCGTCGGGCGCATGCCGGTCCAGCGTCAGCCGCTCGGTCTCGGGCGCCTCGATCTCGATATTGGCGGCGGCGCAGTTTTCCGCCGCCAGCGGGTGATCGGGATCGGAATCGACCAGAAACGTCTCGCGCCCGCCCGCGCCGCGCATCTCTATCCGCAACGCCGCCTCGCCCGTCCAGGCGATCCAGCCCGAGACGCCCCTGCCCGTGTGCTCCAGCCGATGCGCCAGGCTCGCCCCGGCCTCGAACAGCGCCGCTGCGGCTTTGCGCCGCAGCGCCCAGTCGGACGACGGCCGCGCCGCGATGCGCGCCGCCGCCTCGGCGCGCGCCTCGGAGGCGCCCCAAAGCAACGCGGCGCGGTCGATCGCCGCGTCGGTCGGGTCGAGCGCCAGCGCGGCGCTCAAATCAAGTTGCGCCGCCTCCAGCCGGCCCGCCGCCTTATGCGTCTGCGCGCGCAGGAACAGGTCACGCGCCGACGGCACGATCAGGCGGCAGCGCCGGTCGGCGAAAGCGAAGGCGACGTCATAATCCGCGCGCGCCATCCGCTCGCCGGCGCCGAGCCTCAGCGCGTCGGCGTCCCAATTCGGGCCGGCGCCGAATCTGGGCGGCTTGGCCGGGGCGTGTCGAATGGCTTTCCCTTCCCGGGTTGTAAACATAGACCCTTTCGGGGCGCCGAGCGCCCCGTCTCTAAGGCAGCTCCGTCATATTGGAAAGAGCGGCGCGATTCTCGCTTTCCCTAGCGAAAGCAGGAAGAAAATTCATACCGACGGCGCGTCGCGACGCAGTTTCTACAACTGCGTCAAGATTAAGCAAACGTGACGAAAAAAAACGCGCGCCGCACAACTTTCGCGGTTGCAAAAAGGCTCGATTGGATGTTAACGTTGAGTTAGGCATAACGGACGTTATGCGTTTGCGGCGGGGCGTGGCGTGGCTGAGGCGGGGGACAGATTTGATCGTGGCTCCACTTTGTCTGTGGCGCGCGGTTTGCACATCTTTCGCTATGTCAGCTTTCAGGGCGCCGGCGTTCCCGCGGTGGCGCGCGTCATCCCGCCGGCTTCCGGCGTAACGTTGCTCGATATGCCGGGGCGTGAACGGGGCGCGTTGCAGCGCCCCGGCGATTGTCTGGTGGTTCGCGCCGAACGCGCTTCCGAGGTCGTGGTCGGATTGCGGCGCGGCGCGGCGGACGGTTCGCTGGACGCGTCATTCCGGCTGGAGCCGATCGTGCTGGTCGAGGAAACTTCGGCGCCGCAGAGCGAGCCGGAAATCGTCGCCGTCGCGCCGGCCGCTGTCGCGGCTCCTTTCTCCTTTCTCGCGCATCTCGCCAATCGCGGCGACACCGCGTTCGGGCAAAACGTCTGGGCGGGCGGGCCGGAATCGCCGGCCGCGGTCGAAGGCGTGCAGATCGTGTCCGAGGCGGGGCCCGTCGCGATCGAAGTGCAGGCGCTGGTCGGCAGCCGGCCGCCGCGCTGGTCCGAATGGGTCGGCGCCGGGCAATATGCGGGAACGCGGGGCCATGGCCTCCCGCTGGTGGGTTTGCGTTTACGCGTGAAGCCGGAGTTCTCCGGGGTCGAGATCGCGGCGGAAGCGCTGTTTCTGGGCGCGCTGGTCGCCTCCCAGCGCGGTCGTCAGGTTGAGTTCATCAGCGGATCGGGCGTCGATCCCCTGGTTGGCGTAAAAATCGGATTGCAAAACGTTCAGGAAGCAGGCGCGACGCGGGCGACAACCGACTTCGACGCGCAATCCAAAGACAGGGAGCCGCGCGTTCGCGTCTTCCGCGCCTCCGCCGCGCGTTGATGCGGCGTAGGTTTAGGGATCGAAATCGTTAAAAGGATCGGGTGACATGGCTACATATCAACTTAACGCGGCGGACCTCATAACGCTGCTTGCGAGCACCGTGCAGTCGACCACGGGTGGCGAGATTCTCGACACGCTGATCCACAACGGCGAATTCCCCGGGCCGATCGGTTCGCTCTATCACGTCGAGACTCAGGTGGGGCCGTCGGGCGGCTCGTCCTTGCCGACGCAGGACGATACGATCGCCGCGGGCACCCAGCTCGAATTGATCGACCTGCCGACCTCGACCAGGGTGACGGGCTCGGTGTTCCCGGCCCCGACGGTCGGCCCGGCCACGCCGGTGACGACCTTCAACTTCCTGTCGCCCGGCAACGTCGTGATCGCCGCCGGCGATCAGGCGGTCACCGTCATCGACTCGGGCCCCGGCGGCGACACGCTGGTCGGCGGCGCCGGCTCCGAGCGGCTGCGTTCCGTTTCGGGCGCGAATGTTCTGGTCGCCGGCACGGGTCACAACACGCTGGTCGGCGGCACGGGCGCCGACACGCTGATCGGCGCCGGCAATACCCGCCTGGTCGCCGGGTCCGGCGATCAGACGCTGATCGGCGGCGTCATCGCCGGCGCGCATGACACGCTGCTCGGCGGCTCGGGCGCGGACCTGTTGAAGGTCAGCCAAGGCAGCAACCGGCTCGTCGGCGGAACGGGCTTGAACACCCTGCTCGGCGGCAGCGGCGCCGACACATTGCTCGGCGGCGGGCACAGCTCGCTGGTGGCCGGCTCGGGCGACAACGTCCTGAAAGGCGGCGTGAAGGGCGGCGCGGACACCGTGATCGGCGGCGTCGGGCATGACACGCTGCAGGGCTTCGGCGGCACGACCAGCATCGTCGCCGGCTCGGGCGACACCCGCATCGTTTCCGCGGGCGGCGCGAACACCCTGCTGGGCAGCTCGGGCGCCGATACGCTGCTGGCGTCTGGCGGCACGTCGGCCAGCATGGTCGGCGGCTCGGGCTTCACCCGCTTCGTCGACGTGGCGCATGTCAACACGACGATCGTGGGCGGCGCGGGCGGCGATCGCGTCGTGCTCGGCGCGGGTCCGGGCGACGACTCGATCCAGAGCGGCGGCGGCGCGATGAGCATCGCCTCGCTCCAGTCGGCGAGCAATCTCGTCAGCAACACCAGCACCGCGGTCGGCGGCCTGCATACGCTGACGTTCAGCGACGGCCAGGTGATCACCATCAACGACGCCAACGCCAACATCACCATCCACTTCGCCGGCGGCGGCACCACCACCGTCTGAGGCGAACTGACGCGTTAACCCTGTGACGCGAGAATCCCTGGATTCTCGCGTCATTTCGTTTAAGGCGTGCGCGGCGGGAGCCGCTTCCCGTTCCTCCCGCGAGAGGCTTTGCAAGTTGATCGCGGCGACGACGTCGCGGGCGCCAAGGCGGATCGCGCCATGAACGTACTGTTCGTTCACAACAATTTCCCGGCGCAGTTCAAGCACGTCGCGGCCCGGCTGCATCGCCGCGGATCCGCGAAGATGGCCGCCATCGGTTCGGAAACCGCGACCGAAGTCGACGGCGTCGAACTGCGGCGCTATCGCTCCCCCGGCGCGTTGCCGGCCGCGCACACCTTCTCGCGCCGGTTCGAGGCGGAATGCCGCCGCGCCGAGCAGGTCATGTTCGCGGCGCTGGCGCTCAAACAGGACGGGTTCGACCCCGATCTGATCGTCGCCCATTGCGGCTGGGGCGAAACGCTGCCGCTGCGCTCGGTGTTTCCCCGCGCGCGACTGGCGGTCTACTGCGAATTCTACTATCGGCCCGAGGGGCAGGATGTCGGCTTCGACCTCGAAACGGGCCAATTCGGACTGGATGGTCTCGTGGGGTTGAACGCCAAGAACGCCAGTTCCCTGATCGCTTTGGCCGAATGCGACCTCGGCCTGTCGCCGACGCCGTGGCAGCGCTCGACTTTCCCGCGCGAGTTTCACGCCAAGATCCACGTCGCCCACGAGGGCGTCGACACGACATGGATCGCGCCCGACCCGGCGGCCAAGTTCCAACTGCCCGGCGGCCCGCGGTTCGACCGCAGCGACGAGGTCGTCACCTATTTCGCGCGCGGACTTGAGCCGATGCGCGGGTTTCACATCTTCATGCGCGCGGTCCCCGAAATATTGCGCCTGCGCCCGCAGGCGCAGATCGTCATCGTCGGCGCGGAGGAAGTGTCCTACGGCAATTGGGCGCCGGACGGCGGCGATTGGAAACAATATTGCCTGCGCGAAATCCTGCCCCACATCGATCTCGCCCGCGTGCATTTCCTCGAGCGGCTGCCGCACGCCGGCCTGCGCGCGCTGATGCAGGTGTCGCGCGTCCACGTCTATCTGACCTATCCGTTCGTGCTGTCGTGGTCCTGCATCGAGGCGCTGGCGGCGGGTTGCGCGATCGTCGCTTCCGACACGGCGCCGGTGCGCGACGTGATCGTCGACGGCGAGAACGGCGTCCTCACGCCGTTCCATGATCCCAGCGCCTTGGCGAACGCGGTCGGCGCCCTGCTCGCCGATCCCGCGCGCCGCGCCCGCCTCAGCGCGCGCGCGCGCGAGACGGCGGCGGCGGCTTTCAACGTCGAGGCCTGCGTCAGCCGAACGCTCGACATCCTCGGACTGGCGCAGGACAACGCCGGTCATCTTCCCGCCGCTGTCGGCGCATAACCAGGGCAGGCGTTCTGTGGCGAAAATGATATTGCGGAGTGAGACGGTTTGGAGCCGAAGCCGAAAATGAAGGCGCTGACTTTCGCCTCAGGCGCCGCCGACGCAAGCGACCGCTCGCCGACGTGGTTGCGATGCCTGGCCATCATCGGCCGCTCGCACGGCCTGAACCTGACCATCCCGCAACTGGTCAAGGACAATCTTTTGTCCAGCGACGAAGTCGATGTGCAGGAAATGATCGGTTGCGCCAAACAGGCGGGTCTCAAGGCCCGGCTCGTCCGCCTCGATTGGGACAATCTCCAGCAGCTCGGCAAGGCGCTGCCCGCGATCGTCAGGTTGAAGACCGGCGAGGCGATGATCCTCGCCGAGGTGGAAACCCACGGCAAGGTGCCGCATGTCAAACTGCGCGACCCCGACGCGGAGGAAGGGTCGATCATGGCGATCGACCGCGTCCGCCTGGAGGAAATCTGGACCGGCGAAATCGTTCTCGTGCGGCGCAGTTATAAGGTGCTCGACGAGGAAAAGCCGTTTGGTTGGCCGCTGATCTTCGCTTTGTTCCTGCGCGAACGGCGCATTCTCAGAGATCTCGTGCTGGGCGCGATCGCGCTCAGCGTGCTGGCGCTGACGCCGATGATCTTCTGGCGCATCATCACCGGGCCGGTGCTCGAATATCACGCGTTCGACACCTTCACCGTGTTGTGCGTCGGCGTATTCGCGTTGTTCATGTTCGAAGCCGTATTGCTCTATATGCGGTCCTATCTGTTGCAGATCGTCACCGCGCGCGTCGATACGCGCATGTCGGAATATATTTTCGACCGGCTGCTCGACATCCAGATCGACTTTTTCGAGCGCAACCCCGTCGGCCTGATTTCGCACGACATCCACGAAGCCAACAAGATCCGCCGCTTCATCAACGATCAGGGGTTCGGCACCCTGCTCGATTCGCTCAGCCTGCTGATCCTGCTGCCGGTGATGTTCGCGTTCAGCGCGTTGTTGACGTTCATCGTGCTCGGCCTCACCTTCGTGATGGTGATGTTCCTGATCGCGATGCTGCCCGCAATCCGCCGCGCCACCGGCGCCGTGATCGCCGCGGAGACGGCCAAAGGCACGTTTCTCTATCAGAATCTCGCCGGCATCCGCACCGTGAAGTCGCTGGCGCTGGAGACGCGCCAACGCGCGATGTGGGACGTGCTGACGGTGCGCGTCACCGACGCCCTGTTTCACGCCGGCCACATCGGAGCGATCGTCCAGGCCACGATCCGCCCGCTGTCGCAGATCTCCACCTCCGGCTCGCTGGCCGTCGGCGTCTATCTGGCGATGACGAGCAACAACCCGGTCGCGATCGGCGACCTGTTCGCCTTCATGATCCTGGCCAGCCGCATCCAGGGGCCGCTGATGCAGATGGCGCAGCTCATCACCCAATATGACGAGGCGCGGGCGGCGGTCGGCATCGTCGGCAGGCTGATGGCGCAGCCGCTGGAGGAGGGGCGCGGCGGCCAGGGCGTCCGCAGCCCGCTCCAGGGTCACGTCGAATTCTCGCGCGTCCGCTTCAAATACAGCGGGGCGCTCAATTATGCGCTGGACGGCGTCAGTTTCGAGGTGCCGATCGGCTGGACCCTCGGCATCGTCGGGCGTTCCGGCTCCGGCAAGACCACGGTCACCCGCCTGTTGCAGCGGCTGCATTCGGATTACGAGGGGCTGATCAAGATCGACGGCGTCGACGTGCGCGAGTACGACGTCGCCCATCTGCGACGCAACCTCGGCGTGGTGTTGCAGGAAAACTTTCTGTTCAGCGGCACCATCCGCGAAAACATCACCGCCGCCAAGCCGCACGCCACGTTCGAGGAAATGGTGCGCGCGGCGCGGCTCGCCGGCGCGGAGGAGTTCATCGACCGGCTGGCGCGCGGCTATGAAACCTACATCTACGAAGGCTCGCCCAACCTGTCGGGCGGCCAGCGCCAGCGGCTGGCGATCGCGCGCGCGCTGATCGTCGATCCGCGCATTCTCATTCTCGACGAGGCCACCAGCGCGCTCGATCCCGACAGCGAGGCGATCGTCAACGACAACATCCGGCGCATCGCGCACGGGCGCACCGTGATCGTCATCTCGCACCGCCTGTCCTCGCTGGTGCGCTCGGACGCGATCCTCGTGCTCGAACGCGGCAAGTTCGAGGACATCGGCACCCACGAGGAGCTGCTGGAGCGCTGCGACATCTACCGCAATCTCTGGCAGCAGCAGAACCGGCACACCTCCGGCGGCCCGGAGACGCGCCCCGCAGTCAGGGGGCCGAGCCGTGTTTCGTAAGAAGGCGCTCGACCGCAGGACCGACCGGCGCGAGGTTTCGCTCGCCATCGTGCGCGAATACCAGTCGGAAATCGCCGCGCTGCGTGAACAACCCTACCCGCGCGGCGCCGGCATGACGATCCACATCCTGTCCGCCTTTCTGGCGGTGGGAATCGGGTTCATGTACGTGTCGCGCATCGACCGCTCCGTCAGCAGTTCATCGGGCGCGATCGCCCCCGTCAATCCGCCCATCGTCTACCAGGCGCTCGATCCCTCGATCATCCGCACCCTGGACGTCAAGGAAGGGCAGCGGGTCGGCAAGGGCCAGGTGCTGGCGACGCTCGATCCCACCTTCGCCACCGCCACGGTCAACCAGTTGCGCGCCCAGATCGACGGCCTGCGCATTCAGATTGCGCGCGACACCGCGCTGATCGCGCAGGCGCCGCTCAACTATCCCGCGCCGTCGAGCGATCAGATCGGGCGTTATCAGCGCGAGAATCTCGAATATTATCGCCAACAGATGGCGCAGTACAAAGCCGGAATGGACAGCTACGATCAGAAGATCGCCACGCTGCGCGCGACCATCGAGAAATACAAGGTCGAGGAGACGCGCTACGCCAGCGAGGCCGACGTGACGCAGCAGATCGAGCAGATGCGCGTCAAGCTGGAGCAGCACGGCACCGGCTCGATGCTCAATCTGTTGACCTCCACCCAGGCCAAGATCGAGACGCAGCGCTCCGCCGATTACGCCCGCAACAGCCGCATCGAGGCCGAGCATACCCTCGCCTCCACCCAGGCCGACCAGAAATCCTCCCAGGAGCAGTTCAAGGCCACGGTCTCGGCGGATCTGATGACCGCGCGCAACTCGCTCGAAGCGGCCCTGCCGCAGCTTGACGCGGCGTTGAAGCACCAGGAGCTGGTGCGCTGGACCGCGCCGGAGGATTGCATCATCCTCACCATCGCGCCCAACATGTCGATCGGCTCGGTCGTATCGCAGGGCACGACCGTCATCACCCTGATGCCGGTGCGCAATCCGATCGAGGCGATGGTGCAGATCTCGTCGTCGAACATCGGCTTCGTGCGGCCGGGCGACGCGGCGACGCTTAAGGTCGACGCCTTCCACGCCTCCGAATACGGTTCGTTCGACGGCACGGTGAAATGGGTCGGCGACAACGCCTATAGCCAGTTGAATGGCCAGCCCGTTTCGCCCTACTACAACGTCGAGATTTCGATCGACCGGAACAAGCTCGTCAACGTGCCTCCCACCGCCGCACTCCTGCCTGGCATGACGCTGACGGCCGACATCAAGGTCGGATCGCGCTCGATCTGGGATTACGTGATGGGCGGCCTGATGCGCGGCATTGGCGAATCCATGCGGGAGCCGTGATTTCGCATGGTGACGAAATGGTTGCCGACCGGCGTGCGCACGCGCGGCGCGCAGGTGTTCGCCGGTCCGCTCAAGGCGGGCGTCGTCGCCTATGATTCGGGCCGGTTCACCGATGCGCTGATGCTTTGGCGCAAGGCCGCCGAGCGCGATCAGGGCGACGGCGAGGCGGAGTTCCGCATCGCCCGGCTCTATCGCCGCGGCGAGGGCGTGTTCATGAATTTCGCCGAATCCGCGCATTGGTGCGAGCGCGCCGCCAAGCGCGGCCATCTCGAAGCCAAGCTCGACCTCGCCAAATTGTATCTGTCAGGCGCCTCCGATCTCGACGCCTCGCGTTTTCGCGCCGTGCGCCGCGATCCCGAATCGCCCGCGACCTCGACGCTGGCCGCCTTGATCTTTCCGCACGGCGACAAGGTCGAGGCCAACAACGAAAAAGCCCGCGCCCTGCTCGAGGAAGTGGCGGCCGCCGGCGACGCGGAAGGCGCCGAATTGCTCGCCTCGTTCTATCTCGGCGCGCGCGAAGGTCCGCGCGACCTGCCGCGCGCCAAGGCGCTGCTGGAGCAGGCGGCGGCGGCCGGCCGGCCAGCGGCGCTGTTCGGCCTTGGCGATATCTATTTTCGCGGCTACGGCGTCGAGACCGACCAGGCGCGCGGCGCCGATTATTACGAGAAGGCCATCGAGGGCGACCATGTCCGCGCCCGGACGGCGCTCGCCACCATCCTGTTCGACGGCCTCGGGCGCCCCAAAGACCGTCCGCGCGCCGCCGCCTTGTTCGCCGAAGCGGCGGATAAAGGCGAACCGGTGGCGCAATATCGCAGCGGCATGATCCTGATGAACGGCGAAGGCGCCCCGCGCGATCTCGACCGCGCCGAGACCTATCTGCGCGCGGCGGGCAAGCAGGGACATGTCTCGGCGCAGATGGCGCTGGGCGAGTTTTATAGCCGCGGCGACGGTCGCGAACCCAATCTGCGCGAGGCGGAAAACTGGTATCGGCTGGCCGCCGAATCCGGCGAGTTGCACGCCCTGTTCATCGCCGGCCGCTTCGCCGCGCATGGCGACGGCAGCTTTCAGCGTCTGCCGGAGGCCGCCAGCTATTTCCTCAAGGCGGCCGAGAAGGGCCACGTGATCGCCGCCTTCAACGTCGCCGCCTTCTACGCCTCGGGAACCGGCGTCGCGCGTGATCCCGCGCGGGCGCGGTTCTGGTATAAGAACGCGGCGGAAAAGGATTTTCCCGCCGCGCAGGTCCGGCTCGCCCGCCTGCTGCTCGCCGGCGAGGGCGGCGGGCGCGATCCCGCCGAGGCGCGCAAATGGCTCGAACGCGCCGCCGCCAAGGACGACGCCGAGGCCAAGGCCCTGCTCGCCACCGTGTTCCTGCTGTCGGACAAGGCGACGCGCGACGTCGGCAAAGCGGAGGCGCTGCTGCGCGAGGCTGCGACCTCCGGCCTGTCGGTCGCCGCGATGCAACTCGGCCATCTCTACGCCGGTCGTTACGACGTGGCGGCGCGGCCAGAGGACGCGGTGCGCTGGTACGCGATCGCCGCCGAAGCCGGGCAGGCGGAGGCGCAATACATTCTCGGCGTCATGTACCGCAACGGCCGCGGCGTGGAGAAGGACGCGCTGAAGGCGGCCGGCTGGTTCGCGCGCGCCGCCGAATCCGGCCTGACGGCGGCGCAATTCGATCTCGGCGTGATGTTCTGCACCGGCGAGGGCGTCGAACTCGACGTCGCGCGCGGCGCGGAGATGTACCGTCTGGCGGCCGAGGGCGGCCATATCGACGGCATGCACAATTGGGGCGTAATGCTGCTCAAGGGCATCGGCGTCGACGCCGATGAACAGGCCGGGCTGGAATGGATTGAGAA
>JAGWRL010000016.1 GCA_028876585.1 Pseudomonadota bacterium
CATGTGATAGCCGGAGATCGAGATCGAGTTGAATTTGGGCATGTGCTTGGCGGTGAAGGCGAAAATGTCGGCGACGATCCGCATCGAGGCCGCCGGGGGATAGATGTAGGTGTTGCGGACCATGAACTCCTTGAGGATGTCGTTCTGGATGGTCCCCGAAAGTTTCTCCGCCGGCACGCCCTGCTCTTCCGCCGCGACGATGAACAAAGCCAGCACCGGCAACACCGCGCCGTTCATGGTCATCGACACGCTCATCGCGTCGAGCGGGATGCCGGAAAACAGCGTCCGCATGTCGTAGATGGAATCGATCGCCACGCCGGCCATGCCGACGTCGCCAGCGACGCGCGGATGGTCGCTGTCATAGCCGCGATGGGTGGCGAGGTCGAAGGCGACGGAAAGCCCCTTCTGCCCGCCGGCGAGATTGGCGCGATAGAACGCGTTCGATTCCTCCGCCGTCGAGAAGCCGGCGTATTGCCTGACCGTCCACGGCTGGTTGACGTACATCGTCGGGTACGGGCCGCGCACATAGGGCGGCAGGCCGGGAAAAGTGTTGAGGTGGGTCAGGCCGTCGAGATCGGCGCCCGTATAGAGCGATTTGACCGCGATCCCCTCGGGGGTGAGCCATTCCGCCCGCGCCGTCGGGATGGGCGAGCCGACCGGGGCGTAAGGGATTTTCGAGAAATCGGGGATGTGCATGCTCAGCCTCGCTCGCGGGCTAGCTAGCACCGATCGCGGGCGGGGGGAATTCGGCAATTGGGATGTGCGCGGCGAGCGGCCTCACGCCCCCCGCACTTTGCCCGTCACTCCCGCCAGCGCCCCCGCCTCCAACTCGCACGCCAGCACCCGCGCCGGATCGACCGGGCCGGGAAGCGTGATCTTGCCCGGCGGGGTCGGGCCAAAGCCCATGCGGGCGTAATAGGGCGCGTCGCCGACCAGCAGCGCGAGCCGGCCGCCGGCCGCCTTGGCCGCCTCCAGCGAAGCCTTGACCAGCGCCTCGCCGATGCCGCGGCTGCGGAACACCGGCTCGACGATCAGCGGCCCGAGCAGATAGGCCGGCGTGTCGCCGATCAGGATCGGCGTCATCGCATTGGCGCCGACCAGCAGCGGCCCGACGCGGGCGACGAAGCTCAAGGAGAGATCGGGCGGCGTCGTCTCGCGCACGCGATAGGCGGTGCGGGCGAAGCGGCCGGGGCCGAACACGCGCTCGTTGAGGCGCAGGATCGCCTCCTCGTCGTCGGGCGTCTCGGGGGTCAGCGTGAAGGTCAGATCGGACATCGGCCGGCCTCTAGCATCCTCACCACGTCGGCGACAGCGGGCGGGCGTGCAGAATTTCGCTCAAGCGCGCCCGCGTCGCCCGCGTCGCGTCGTCAGGCAGGGCGTCGGGGGCGAAGAATTGCGCCGCCAAAATTTCCCGGTCGGGCTGACGCGCGCCGGTGACGCGGAAACTTCGCGTGACATAGACCGCGACATGGTCGCGCGGCGACATGTTGATGTTCTGGAACAGGCCGTGCAACTTCAACGGCGGCTCGACCTGCAAACAGGCCTCCTCCGCCATCTCGCGCATGAGCGCCTGCTCGCAGGTCTCGCCGCGCTCGACCCCGCCGCCGGGAAAATGCCAGCCCTGGATATAGCCGTGCTTGACCAGCAGCACGCGCCCGTCGGCGTCGAAGGCGACGCCGCGCACGCCCAGCGTCATCGGCCGCATGAGCAGGAACGCGCCGTGCATGATGCGGTCGCGCCAGCTCTTGCGCCTTTGCGCGCCGGCGCGGACCGCGCTAGGCGTGGCCGCGCCCCCATCGGACCCGCCATGCGTTTTCGAATCGCCCATTTCTCCGACCCGCATCTGAGCCCGGCGCCGTTTCCGCTGGGCCGCGAACTGCGGTTGAAGCGATTCCTCGGCTGGGTCAACTGGAAGCGCGACCGCGAGGGGCTCAACGACATGGAGATGCTCGACCGCCTCGTCGCCGACGCGCGCGCGCAAGGCCCCGACCACATCGCCATGACCGGCGACGCCGTCAATCTGGCGCTGCGCCATGAATTCGCCCGCGCGCAGCGCTGGATGAACAGCCTCGGCGCGGCGCAGGACGTCTCTTTCACGCCCGGCAATCACGACGCCTATGTGCGCGACGCGCTGCCGGCGCTGGCCGAGACCTTTGCGCCGTGGACGGAGGGCTATCGCTTTCCCTATCTGCGCCGGCGCGGCGAGATCGCGCTGATCGGCCTCAACAGCGGCGTGCCGACCTTGCCGTTCCTCGCCACCGGCCGGCTGGGACAGGCGCAGCTCGACGAATTCGCGCGCATGCTGCGCGAGACCGCCGGCCTCGCCCGCGTGGTGATGATCCACCACCCGCCGATGCAGGGCGGTCGCGCGCCAAGACTGCGCGGTCTCGACGACGCGGGCGCGTTCGAGGCCGTCGTCGCCGAACACGGCGCCGAACTGATCCTGCATGGCCACACCCATCGCGTGATGGCCAACCGGCTGCCCTCGCCCGCGAGCCGCAACGCGGCCGGCTTCGTCCCCGTGCTCGGCGCGCCGTCGATCTCCGCCGCCGCGCCCGACCCGCTGCACCGCGCCTGCTATTATCTGATCGACGTCGCCAAGGAGGGCGCGCAATGGCGCACCTCCTGGCGCGCGCGCGAAATGTCGCGCGGATCGGGCGAAATCGCCGACCGGGCGCCGCCTTCGGCCTGAGCGCTCACATCTGCGCGAAGCCGCCGCCGGTCAGCCGCAGCCAGCCCCATTCGCGCCGCAGCCAGCCGCGATCCTCGGAATAAGCGACCGCCGCCTGATAATCGTAGGGACGGCCGAGATTGCGTTGCAGGAACTCAGCGCTCACCTCGCTGGCGCGCAGGCTCTGGCCCGGCCGCACGGCGTGCGCGCTGAAGATGGTCAACAGGCCCATCGCATAATCTTCGTCGGCCGGAAGCATCGGCCTCCTCCTCGTCGCCCGCCCCCCGCGGCAGACTGCGGGGCGCTTGCGTCGGGATTGAGGCGGCGCGTCAGCGCGAGAATTTCTTGTACTTCAGCCGGTGCGGAATGATGCTGTCGATGCCGAGCCGGCGCTTCTTGTCCTCCTCGTAATCGGCGAAATTGCCTTCAAACCACTCGACATGGCTGTCGCCCTCGAAGGCGAGCATGTGGGTGGCGATGCGGTCGAGGAAGAAGCGATCGTGGCTGATCACCACGGCGCAGCCGGCGAAATCGAGCAACGCGTCCTCCAGCGCGCGCAAGGTCTCGACGTCGAGGTCGTTGGTCGGTTCGTCGAGCAGCAAGAGGTTGGCGCCGCTCTTCAGCATCTTGGCGAGATGGACGCGGTTGCGCTCGCCGCCCGACAGCATGCCGACCTTCTTCTGCTGGTCGGCGCCCTTGAAGTTGAAGGCGCCGCAATAGGCGCGGCTGTTGATCTCGCGCTTGCCGAGATAGATGATGTCCTGCCCGCTGGAGACTTCCTCCCACACGGTCTTGTTTGGATTGAGCGCGTCGCGCGACTGGTCGACGTAACCCAGTTGCACCGACTCGCCGATCCGGATCACGCCGCTGTCGGGCTTCTCCTGGCCGGTGATCATGCGGAACAGCGTGGTTTTGCCGGCGCCGTTCGGGCCGATGACGCCGACAATGCCGCCGGGGGGCAACTTGAAGGTCAGATTTTCGATCAGCAGATTATCCCCGTAGCCTTTGCTCAGCCCCTCGAAGTCGACGACGTTCTGGCCGAGCCGCTCGGCCACCGGGATGACGATCTGGGCGGTTGCGGGCCCCTTCTCGGAGGCCTTGGCGAGCAGATCCTCGTAGCGCTGGTAGCGCGCTTTGGACTTAGCTTGGCGCGCGCGCGGACTCGCAGCGATCCACTCCTGCTCACGGGCAAGGGTCTTCTGGCGGGATTCTTCTTCCCGGCCCTCCTGCTCCAGCCGCTTCTGCTTCTGCACCAGCCAGGACGAATAGTTGCCCTGGTACGGGATGCCGCGGCCGCGGTCGAGTTCCAGGATCCAGCCGGTGACGTTGTCGAGGAAGTAGCGGTCGTGGGTGACGATCAGGATGGCGCCCGGATAGTTGCGGAGG
>JAGWRL010000126.1 GCA_028876585.1 Pseudomonadota bacterium
CTCGGTCAGGGCGTTGCCGATGTCGATCTGGCCGCAGGCGATGTCGAACGGGCGCCCGTCGAGTGCGATCGATTTGGTCAGGCCGGTGATGGCGTGCTTGGTCGAGGTGTAGGGCGCGCTGTTGGGGCGCGGCGCAGTGGCCGAGATCGAGCCGTTGTTGATGATGCGGCCGCCCTGCGGGCGCTGCTTTTTCATCAACTGCATCGCGCCCTGTGCGCACAGGAACGCGCCGGTCAGATTGGCGTCTACCACGCTCTTCCATTGCTCGTAGGTGAGTTCGTCCATCGGCACGGCGGGCGCGCCGACGCCGGCGTTGTTGAACAGCAGGTCGAGCCGGCCGAACGCCTGTTCGACCGCCGCGAACAAGGCTCCCACCTGCGCGGGATCGCCGATGTCGCAGGGTTGCGCCAAAGCGCGGCGGCCTTTCGCCTCGATCTCCCGGGCGGTGGTTTGCAGCGGGTCGGCGCGGCGGCCGGTGACGGCGACATGCCAGCCCGCCTCCGCCAGTTTTAACGCCGCAGCCTTGCCGATGCCGGCGCCGCCGCCGGTCACGAGCGCGAATCTGTCCATGTCGGTTCCTCCCCGGCCCATCCTAAACCAGCGGCGCGGCGGGCGCGAGGGTCTCGCGGCGGCGCAATTCGGGCGCGAGCCGCCATAGCGCCGCCGCCAGCACGAAACCGCCGCCGATCGCGGTCGCCAGGCTCGGCTGCTCGCGAAAGGCGAGCCAGACCCACAGCGGCCCCAGCACCACATCGAGCATTGCGATCAGCGAGGCCTCCGCCGGCGGCACCGTCTTGGCGCCCTGCATGAACAAGGCGAAGGCGATGGTGATGGTCGTGACGCCGAAAAAGAACAGATCGACGACATCGAACGCCGACATTTTCACGCTGCCGGCGACCGCGAAACCAAAGCCGGAGGCGATGAGCGCGGCGGCCGCATTGATCGGCGCCACCGGCAGGTCGGGATCGCGCCGCTGCAACACGACGAGGCCGGCGAAGCCCGCCGTCATGAACAGCGACAACGCCTGACCCAGCAGGCGCCCGTGCCCCAGCCCGTCGGCGACCATCACGAAGACGCCGATCATCGCGAACGAGGCGGCGATCATCGTGCGCCGCGACGGCCGCTCGCCGGTGACGACCACGGCCAGTCCCGAGGCGATGAAGGGCAGGGTCGCATAGATCACCAGCACGTCGGCGACGGTCGTCGTCAGCAGCGCCGCGACATAGCCTGATATGGCGGTGGAGGAGAGCAGCAGGATCACCGGCGTCATCGGCGATCTCAGCCGGCGCAACTCCAGCCGGCCGGCGCGCCAGTCGAGGACGGCGAGCATAAGCCCGCATACGCCGCCAAAGCCGGCGCGGCCGAACAGGATGGCGCCGAAATCGAGATGCGGCACCGCGCGGGTGAACAGGCCGGCCAGGCTCCACAGCACGGTGGCGAGAAAAACAAGCAACAGACCGCGCCGATGCAGGGCGGGAGCGCGCGACATGGACCACTCCGACGGAGCGCGACGACCGCCTCCCGATTCGGATTCATAGCCCGCTCTGGCCGCCGGGGCGCGCGTTTTTATTTGACCCGGGGAATAGCGCCGCTTTCCCATCCGACGCGCTAGAGAACTTCTTCCTGCGGCGCCTCCTTGGCCTCATGGCGCAGGATGACCGGCGTCTGCGCCAGCGCGAACACGATCGTCAGCGGCATGAAGCCGAACGATTTGAACGTGAACCATGCGGTCTCGGAGAAATTCCGCCAAACGTATTCATTCATCCCAGCCAGGAACAGGAAGAAGAACGCCCAGCGCCAGGTGAGGATGCGCCAGCCGGCTTCCGTCAAATTCAGCGCCCCGTCGAACATGATCTGCAGAATCGGCCGGCGAAACGCGAGGCCGAAGAACAGCGCGGCCGAGAACAGGCTATAGAGCACCGTCGGCTTGACCTTGATGAAGGTGCTGTCCTTGAACACGAGGGTGAGCGAGCCGAAGATCACGACGATCACCGTCGTCACCACCGGCATGATCGGCCAGCGTCGCAACATGTGGTAGGACGCGCCCAGGCTCACCAGCGCGGCGACCACCATGACGCCCGCCGCCGCAATCGCGCCGAATTTCCAGTAGCTGAGGAAAAACAGCGCCAGCGGCCCGAGTTCGAGCGCGAATTTCAGCTTGGGATCGAGTTTCGGCTTGACCGTTTGATTCATCGACCGCTTTCAAAGACAGGCGCGCGCCAGCGCCTGAAAGGCGCGCGCGCGATGGGACAGCGCCTGCGAGCCGTCGGCGGGCAGACCATGTTTCTCGCTCGCCGTCATCTCGCCGAACGTGCGCGCATGGCCGTCCGGCTTGAAGCAGGGGTCGTAGCCGAATCCCGCCGTCCCACGCGGGGGAAAGACGAGGTCGCCATCGACGCGGCCCTCGAAGGTCTCGACATGGCCGTCGGGCCAGGCGATCGCCAGCGCGCTGACGAACCACGCCCGCCACGGCGGCGCGGCGCGGCGGCGCTTCAACTCGCTCTCCACCCGCGCCATCGCCTCGGCGAAATCGCCGCCGCTGGCCCAGCGCGCGGAATAGACGCCGGGCTCGCCGTCGAGCCCGGCGACGCACAGGCCGGAATCGTCGGAGATCGCCGCCAGCCCGCTGCGTTCAGCCGCCGCGCGCGCCTTGATCAGCGCGTTGGCGACAAAAGTGTCGCCGGTTTCCTCCGGCTCGGGCAGAGCGAGGTCGCCGGCGGCGGCGAGTTCGATCCCGCGCGGGCCGAGCAGGTCGCGCAACTCGGCGAGCTTGCCCTTGTTATGGGTCGCCGCGACGACGCGGCCGGCGAGTTTTCGATGCATGGTCACGGTCCGATGGTCTTGTAGCGCTGCCCCACCGGCGTCGCGGCGCCGCTTTGCAAGCCGTTGAGAATGAGGAACGTCTCTTCGCCGTAAGGCGCGCCGGCCATGCCGCGCGCCAGCGAGGCCGCGTCGTCGCCGGGCTCGGCGGTCACGATATGAATATGCGGTTGTCGCGCCAGCCCGCTCTCGTCCGCGTTGACGCGGTGGAACGAGCGGATCGAGGCCAGGAAACTGGCGTCGACCGGCCCGCTGAGCGTGTGCGCGGCGAAGATGAGGCGATAGATGCGCGATCCGAGCCGGATCGCCGCCAGCCGGAAGGTCCATTGATCGCCCTTGGCGACGGCGACGGCGGTCGGCAGGTCGGTGTCCTTCAGCGTCTCGATCGAATTGGTCTGCACCCCGTCGATCCAGCCCGAGGCGAGCGCCTGTTCGAGCGAGGCCGAGCCCGCGTCAATGCTGTCGAGCCGCAACGCCTGCGTGCCCGCCTCGCCGACGCCGATCAGCGCGGTGGACTGGTTCTCCAGCGCGAAACCTTCGGGCGCGCGCACGGCGAAGCCGAGCTTGGGATGCACGAACAGCGTCCCCACCGCCAGCCCCTGCGCCGGATTGTCGCCATAGGCCAGCCCGTCGATGGCGGAGAGGTAGGAATCGCGCGCGGCGTCGCCGATCCCCTTGGGGCCGATCTGCTTGGCGAGCGCCACGGCGGCGGCGATGCGCTCGGGCGTCGAGGGATGGGTCGCCATCATGTCGGGCTTGGCGTTGGCGCCGCCGCCGCCGGCGTGCAGCGCGCTCCAGCGGCCGAGCTTGTCGAGAAAGCGCGCGGCGGCGTAGGGGTCGTAGCCGGCCTTGGCGATGACGCGGATGCCGATGCGGTCGGCCTCGAACTCCTGTTCGCGCGAGAAGCGCGCGACCGTCAGCTTGGTGCGGGCGACATATTCCTCGCCCTGTTCGGGCCGCTCCAGCAATTGCGTCGAGACGCGGCTGAACAGCCGGCCCTGGCGCTCCAGTTCGGCGCGCTGCGAGGCGTGATGCGCGGTGATGTGGCCGATCTCATGCGCCATCACCGCCGCCGCCTCGGCGCCGTCGCCCGCCAGCGCCAGCAGGCCGCGGGTGACGAAAATGTCGCCCGAGGGCAGCGCGAAGGCGTTGACGACGGGCGAATCGAGCAAAGTGACGCGATAGGGCTCGGTCGGCGTCTCGCTCGCCGGGGCGAGCCGGGCGAGCAGATTGTCGAGATAGGCCTTGACGCCGGGGGCGACATATTCGCCGCCGAACGCCGCCATCAGCCGGCGCTTTTCCGGATCGACGGCGGGCTTGGGCGGCGCGGCGGCGACCGGCGCGGCTTTGGGCGGCGGCGCGATCTGCGGCTCGATGGTGGCGCAGCCGGCCGCCAGCGCCGCGATGGCGAGCGCGGCGAGCGCGCGCGCGATCCTTCGCCCGCAAGCGACGCGATTTGGCGGGGCGTGTTTCATTCGCCGCGACCCGTTCCCTTCGCGCCGGCCAAAATCTCGATCATCGCGGGATCGGCGATTTCGATCCGAGGGCCAAACCGATCGTCCATCACGCCGCGCACAAGCACCCTTCGTCCCGCTAGCGCCTTCAGATCGACGCCGGAGCGGCGGAACGAAGGCTCGGCCTTTTTCGCCGCCACTACGGAGAATCCGTTGTGGCCGGCAAAATCAAGATAAACTTTCGCGCGCCCCTCGCCAACCCTGCGCACGACGCCTTCGACCAGCACGAAGCGGCCGTCGGCTTTGGCGAGCGCGGCGGCGTCGGCGGCGTCGAGCAAGACGTCGCGGTCGGCCCAAAGCCCCTTCGCCGCCGCGCGCGCGCCCGCCTCGGCGCCGAGCCGTTCCGCCGTGCAATCGCGGATGTCCGCCTCGGCGCGGGCGAGCGCGAGCCCGCGCGCGATCAGGTCGAGCGCGACCGAGCGCCCGCCGTCATCGACAAGATCGACCACCCGCCGGCCCCACCGGTCGGGCGCCGCGCCGAGTTCGGCGACGCCAAAGCGCTTGCCGGCCAGCGCCGCCAGGGCGGGCGC
>JAGWRL010000127.1 GCA_028876585.1 Pseudomonadota bacterium
GTGGAGAGGGTCAGCACGAAGCCGCGCTTGCCGTTGGCGTCGATCGTTTCGCCGGCTAGGCGTCCGGGCATCTGGCGCACATATTTGGCGCGCGTCGCGAACAGGCCGACATAGGGGCCGCCGAAGTTCAGCGCATTGCCGATCGACTGGCCTTCGCCGACGACGATGTCGGCCCCCATCTCGCCGGGCGAGCGACAGGCGCCGAGCGACACGGCCTCGGTGAACACGGCGATCAGCAGTGCGCCCTTGGCGTGCGCGGCTTGCGCCAGCGGCGCGAGATCGCGCAGGTTGCCGAACATGTCGGGGGTCTGCACGATGACGCAGCTCGTCTGATCGTCGATGCGGGCGGCGAGATCCTCGCGCGCCAGCGGGTCGGGCGGGGCGAGATCGACCGCGTCGCCGGCGAAGCGGGCCAGCGTGGCGCAGACTTCGGCGTAATGGCTGTGCAGGCCGCCCGACAGCACCGCCTTGCGCCGGCGCGTGACGCGATGCGCCATCAGCATCGCCTCGCCGCAGGCGGTCGAGCCGTCGTACATCGAGGCGTTGGCGACCTCCATCCCCGTCAGCAGCGCGACCTGGGTCTGGAATTCGAACAGCACCTGCAACGTGCCCTGCGCGATCTCGGGCTGATAGGGCGTGTAGCTGGTGAGGAATTCCGAGCGCTGGATCAGATGATCGACGCTCGCCGGCACGTGATGGCGATAGGCGCCGGCGCCGAGAAAGAACGGCGCCGACCCCGCCGCGACATTGCGGTTCGCCAGCGCGCTCAGCGCCCGCTCGACCGCCGGCTCGCTCATCGCGCCTGGCATCGGCAGCGGCTCGCGCAACTGGCGGTCGCCGGGGATATCGGCGAACAAGGCGTCGACGTCGGCGACGCCGACGCGGTTGAGCATCAGGCGCCGGTCGTCGGGTTGCAGCGGGAGATAGCGCATCACGCGACCGTCTTGAGATATTCGGCGTAGGCGGGCGCGTCCATTAGCGCGTCGAGTTCGCCCGGCGCCGACAGTTTTAGCTTGAACAGCCAGCCCTCGCCCTGCGCGTCGTCGTTGACGAGGCTCGGGTTGCCGCCGAGCTTATCGTTGACGGCGACCACTTCGCCCGAGGCCGGCGCGAACACGTCGCTCGCCGCCTTCACGCTTTCGACCACGGCGGCGGGGTCGCCTTTGTTGAATTTGGCGCCGAGCGCGGGCAACTCGACATAGACGATGTCGCCAAGCTGGTGCTGGGCGTGCTCGCTGATCCCGACGGTGGCGGTTTCGCCGCTGGCGTGGATGAATTCGTGATCGGGGGTGAAACGCATGGAAACCTCCGTTCAGCCTCTGACATAGGCGTGGGGGTGGAAGGGCAGGGCGACGATTCTGGCGTCGAGCGGCTTGCCGCGCACGACGAGGCCGAGCGCCGTTCCCGGCTGGGCGAAGGCGCTCTCGACATAACCCATCGCGATCGCCGCGCCGACGCTCGGGCCAAAACCGCCGGAGGTGACGATCCCGATCGCGGACCCCTCGGGGCTGACGATCTCGGCGCCCTCGCGCGCGGGGGCGCGGCCGTCGAGCCGCAGCCCGACGCGGCGCCGCTTCGGACCCTGCGCCAGCGCCGCCTGGATGCGCGCGGCGCCGGGGAAACCGCCCTCCTCGCGCCGCCGTTTGGCGATCGACCAGACAAGGCCGGCCTCGACCGGGTCGATCTCCTCGCTCAGTTCATGGCCGTAGAGGCAGAGCCCGGCCTCCAGCCGCAACGTGTCGCGCGCGCCCAGGCCGATCAGCGCGACCTCCGGCTCCCGCAACAGCCGGCGCGCGAAAGGCTCCGCTTCTTCAGCGGGGAGCGAAATCTCGAACCCGTCCTCGCCGGTGTAGCCCGAGCGCGAAACCTCCAGCCCGTTCGCCGCCTTGGTCGCCATGAAACGCAGCGCCTCGAATCCGGGCGCGACCCGCGCCAGCACGGCGGCGGCCTGCGGGCCTTGCAGCGCCAGCAGGGCGCGCTCGGGGCGCGGCGTCAGCTTGACAGAGGCGGGCAGGCGCTGCGCCAGATGCGCGTAATCCACCGCTTTGCGCGCCGCGTTGACGACCATGCTGAGCCGGCCGTCCGCGCCCTCGGGCCGGTTCAGCATCAGATCGTCGATCACGCCGCCGTCGTCGTTGAGCCATTGCGTGTAACGTTGCCGGCCGGGCGCGAGGCTTTGCAGGTCGGCGGCGCACAGGGCCTCGCAGGCGCGCGCCACGGTCTGGTGATCGGGGCCGTCGAGCCAGGCCTGGCCCATATGCGACACGTCGAACAGGCCGGCGCGGGCGCGGGTGTGCGCGTGCTCGGCGAGAATGCCGTCGCGATATTGAATCGGCATGTCGTAGCCGGCGAAGGGCGCGAAGCGGGCGCCATATTCGCGATGCAACGCATGCAGCGGGGTGATCTGCAGTTCCGACATGATGAGCCCAGGCGCCTTTCGCGGCTTTGGGCCCCCTCTGTCGGCTGACCTGAGAGAATCCCGCTCGCGCGCGAACGGTTACCCCCGTCGGTGGACGCCCGGCGGCGAGCCGGTCGTCACTTTCCAGAGCGTCATCGCCCAGCGGTCCTTGGGCCTGAGCGTTTCCGGGGCGGTTGCGCCTTCGGCGCCGGCGTCAAGCGCCGGACTCTTCCGCTGGGTGTCTTCAACTGACGACACGCAAATGACAGGAGGGCGACGGCAAAGTCAATCCGCGCCGCGCATGAGGCCAAGCCTTTTTTCGTTGGCGGACGGCGTCAGCCAATCTCGCCGCTGGCGACACCCTCGATGAAACGAAACGGCACGATGCGAGGATTCGGAAACGCGGCTTTCACATGTAGATACAACTCCGGCACGCAATATTGCTTGACGCCGAACAAGTAGGAGAGATGCGGCGCATAGCCGAAGGCGCGCTGGTCGAACACATGCGACCCTTGCGCGACGCGTCCCGCCCCGGAATAGGCGTCGAGGCGGGCGCGCAACGGCGCGATCACGATCTCCTGGATGGCGTTCCACTCATAAGTCAGCGCCAACCACTCGCGGAACGTGGCGGCGGCCGGGCCGCTGCCGCTCAGGCGCCGGGCGTTGGGATTGTCGCCGATTTCGCGATACCGAGAATAAATGGTGTTGAGCGTGTCGAAATCGATCCACCACGCCCCGCCGAGTTTGCGGCTTTCCGCCATGCCGGTCGAGACGAAGCGATAGTAATATTGTCCGAGCTTCAGGTGCTCGCGCTGGGGAGAGACGATTCCGCCGTTGAAGACGCCGCCGCTATTGGCGTCGGCGAAGCCGCGCGCGGCGTCGAACCATTTTTGATACTTCGCGCCGCTGAAGCAATCGAGATTGAGGATTTCGCCAAGCGCACTCATGCGGTGCTCCTCGCGCGCCGGCTGGCGCTACGCCCTGCGCCGCAAGTTCGCCGCTTTCGCGGCGGAGCGCAACCAAGGCGCCCTGGCCGTCCGAAGGCCGAGTTCAGCCCCGATGACGCCGGTGCTGGCGATGCGTCACCGTTCCGCCGCCGGCGCCGAGGCCGACGGTGATCGAATAATCGTCGTCGAGCCGGGCGCGCGTCAGCGGCAGCAGGATGGGGTCGGTCACGACGCGGAACGGCGCGTTGGCCGCGCCGCCGGTGTCAGCGGTGACGGCGATGGTCTTGTCGTAGACGGGCTTGTTGTCGGCCTCGCGCATCACGCGCACGTGCAGCGTGGTCGAATAGGCGCCGGGCTGGCCCGCCGGGCCGATCAGCAGCCGGCCGGCGACGCCGACCTTCAGCGCGAATTGCGCGCCCTGCGGATCGCATTCGCGCGAGACGTCGCTGATGTCGAACTGATAGCGCACTTCCCGGCTGGAAGCGCCGCCGACGCGCGCGGTCGCGCCGCCCTCCGTGACATCCACCGGCGGACAATCGATTTCATCGGCTGAGACCGGCAGTTTGACGATGCGGTCCGATTCGTGGGTCGGGCTTTTCAGCCCGGTTCCTTCCGGCCCGGCGCGCGGCGTGAGGAACAGGTTGGATACAACCCCCTCGTTCGACGCACAGCCGGCCAGCGTCAGCGTCAGCGCCGCGACCGCCGCGAATCGGCGACCCGTCGCCCCTACAAGCGCGCCCATGCTGTCTCCTTTCACGGCAGCGCCTCGAAGCCGTCCTTGAACCCGGCCAGCGACGCGGGCACGCCCACGCCCTCCTCCGGAGTTTCGAACAATACGAAGGTCACTTCCGTTCCGTTCTCTAGCTTAGCCAGCAGCTTGTCGTCGAGGAAAACCTCGGCGACGCAGCCGTTCGGCAGGCAGCGCACGAAATTCATCCGGCCAAGATCCTCTTTGCCGAGGCGCAGGCTCAAGCCGGTCGGCAGCAGCACCCCGAGCGGCGTGATGACGCGCAACAGCCGGCTTTTGCGGTCGGCGGTCTTGAGCGCGATCACCACCAAGGTGATGTTGGGGCGATCCTGATCGACCACGCTCTGGACGATGGCGCATTGCTCGGCCGCGGCGCCCGGCGGCGTCTCGCAGCGCGTCTCCCAGCCGCCGTGTTTGGTCTTGACCGCACCCTGCGCCCAGGCCTCGCCCACGCTCAGGCCGAACAAAACCATCGCCATGACGGCGATTCGACCGAACCACGGGTTGCGGCGCACTCTCGTCATCCCTGCCAAGCGTCATTCCCACGCCGCCAACGGCTTCGGGTTGCAAAAAGCGCCGCGCCTGTCAAGCGCGACGCAGGGAGAGGCGTGGAGAGGACCCCACGCGAGGATTGCAACGAGATAATGTTTGTGGTTTGCAGGGCGGCGAAGCGGCGCGGCAGGTAGGGGCGCGCGCCGGTCCCAATGGCGCCGGCGCGATTGCGGCGTCTGGGGAGCGGGAACGACGAGGCGAAAATGAAGGCTTGGGGAGTTGAACGGCTGGGGCTTGCGGCGTTGGTCGCGGCGCTCGGCGTGACGGCGGCGAGGGCTGAAGTGCCGGGGCATGCGGTGCCGCACCAGATCGGCTTTCAGACGCCGGTCACCGAGGTGGACCATTACCTCGTGTGGTTCCACAACGACATCCTGATGCCGATCATCACGGTCATCACGCTGTTCGTGCTCGCGCTGCTGGTCTATGTCGTCTATCGCTTCAACGAGAAGGCGAATCCCGTCCCTTCGAAGACGACCCACAACACCATGATCGAGGTGTTGTGGACGGTGCTTCCCGTGATCATTCTCGTCTTCATCGCGGTGCCCTCGTTCCGCCTGCTGACGATGGAGCTGGTGGTGCCGCCCGCCGACTTGACGATGAAGGTCACGGCGTCGCAGTGGCACTGGAACTACACCTACCCGAAGGACGCCGGCGGCTTCAATTTCGATTCCTACGTGAAGGATGAGAAGGACTTGCAGCCGGGCGACCTGCGCCTGCTGGCGGTGGACAACGAGGCCGTCGTGCCGGTCAACAAGATCGTCAAGCTCGAAGTGACCTCGGCCGACGTCATCCATTCCTTCACCGTGCCGTCGTTCGGCATCCGCATCGACGCGGTGCCGGGGCGCAACAACGAGACCTGGTTCAAGGCGGATCGCGAAGGCGTCTATTACGGCCAGTGCTCCAAGATCTGCGGCAAGGACCACGCTTTCATGCCGATCGCCTTCCGCGTCGTCAGCGAGGACGCCTACAAGACCTGGCTCGCCGACGCGAAAAAGAAGTTCGCGGCGGCCGACAGCACGACGCAACTCGCCGCGGCCGAACCTGCGCCGCGACATTAAGCCGCACCCTGCGATTGATTTAGCTCAACTCCGCTTCGGATACGACAATGGCGACACAAGCTGCGACTGATTCCCACGCCGAGGACCACGGGCACCCCACCGGGTGGCGCCGGTATCTGTTCTCGACCAACCACAAAGACATCGGCACGCTCTATCTGATCTTCGCCCTGATCGCCGGCCTGATCGGCTCGGCGATGTCGGGCGCGATACGGCTGGAGCTGATGTTCCCGGGGATTCAGGTTTTCCCCTGGATCTCGGCGGTGCTCGCCGGGGATGGTTCGATCGACGGCGCCAAGAACATGTACAACGTGTTCTCGACCGCGCACGGCGTCATCATGATCTTCTTCCTGGTCATGCCGGCGCTGATCGGCGGCTTCGGCAACTGGTTCGTGCCGCTGATGATCGGCGCGCCCGACATGGCGTTCCCGCGCATGAACAACATCTCGTTCTGGCTGTTGCCGGCCTCGTTCCTGCTGCTGGTGCTGTCGATGTTCGTCGACGGCTCGCCCGGCGCGCATGGCTTCGGCGGCGGCTGGGTGCTGTATCCGCCGTTCTCCTCGACAGTCGGCACCCCCGGTCCGTCGATGGATTTCGTCATTCTGTCGCTGCACATCGCCGGCGCCTCGTCGATCCTGGGCGCGATCAACTTCATCACCACCATCTTCAACATGCGCGCGCCCGGCATGACGATGCACCGGATGCCGCTGTTCGCGTGGTCGGTTCTGGTGACGGCGTTCCTGCTCGTGCTGTCGCTGCCGGTGCTCGCCGGCGCGCTGACGATGCTGCTGACCGACCGTAATTTCCACACCGCCTTCTTCGATCCCGCCGGCGGCGGCGATCCGATTCTGTTCCAGCATCTGTTCTGGTTCTTCGGCCACCCGGAAGTCTACATCCTGATCCTGCCCGGCTTCGGCCTGATCAGCCAGATCGTCTCCACCTTCTCGCGCAAGCCGATCTTCGGTTATCTCGGCATGGTCTACGCGATGGTGGCGATCGGGGCGGTCGGCTTCGTCGTGTGGGCGCACCACATGTATACGGTCGGCCTGTCGCTCAACACGCAGCGTTATTTCGTGTTCGCGACCATGGTGATCGCGGTGCCGACCGGCGTGAAAATCTTCTCCTGGATCGCGACGATGTGGGGCGGGTCGATCTCGATGCGCGCGCCGATGGCGACCATCGCGTAGACCATGCCGAGATAGCCGAAAACGGGCTTCTTGGAGAAGGTCGACACGATCTGGCTGACGATGCCGAAGCCGGGCAGGATCAGGATGTAGACTTCCGGGTGACCGAAGA
>JAGWRL010000128.1 GCA_028876585.1 Pseudomonadota bacterium
CGCTCGCCTTGATCACGCCGACCATCTTGCCGGCGAGCGCCCTGGCGTCGATCTCGCCCTGGGGAAAGCTTTTGCGCGCGGCGAAGCGGGCGGGCGTCAGATAATAGGGGGCGGTGAAATCGAGTTGCGCGCGCAACTCGGGGGTGGCGCGCATCGAGGCGATCATCGCGTCGCCCTTGGAGGTCTCCAGCGCCTCGACCAGCGTATCCCAGCGGCGCGCCTGCACCGTGCACGGCAGCCGCAACTGCTCGCAGATCGCGCGGGCGATCTCGACGTTGAAGCCGGAAAGCGAGCCGTCGGCGAGCGCGAAATCGAGCGGGGGATAATCGTCCGCGGTGAGGAAGCGGATCGCCTTCAGCGCGCCGAGGTCGGGCTTGTCGGGACGCAGCGCCGGGTCCCAAAGGCTGGGCACGGGATCGGCGGCGGCCGCGCCGGCGGCGAGCCACAGCGCCAGCGCGGCGAAACGCCAGAAAAACTTTCGCATCGCGAGGACTTACGCCGTCGCCGGCCAGTAGCGGTCGCGCAACTCGCGCTTCATCAACTTGCCGGTCGGGGTGCGCGGCAGAACGCGCTCGAACTCGACGCTGCGCGGACATTTCAGGTCGGAGATGCGCTCGCGGCAATAGGCGATCAACTCCTCCTCCATCGGCTTGCCCGCTTGCGCAGGATCGCGCAACTGCACGATGGCCTTCACCTCCTCGCCGAGATCCTCGTTGGGGATGCCGAACACGGCGACGTCGAGCACCTGCGGGTGGCCGATCAGCACGTCCTCCGTCTCCTGCGGGTAGATGTTGACCCCGCCCGATATGATCATGTGCGCCTTGCGGTCGGTCAGATAGAGATAGCCGTCCTCGTCGAGATAGCCGATGTCGCCGAGCGTCGACCAACCGTCCTTGATATAGGCGGAGCGGGTTTTCGCGGGATCGTTGCGATAGACGAACGCCGGCCCGCCGGCGAAATAGACCACGCCGTTGACGCGCGGCGGCTGCGTCCGCCCCGTCGTCTCGTCGACGATTTTGACCTCGCCGACATAGGCGCGGCCAACCGAGCCGCGATGGGCGAGCCATTCCTGCGAGGTGATGATCGTCACGCCGTTGCCTTCGGTGCCGGCGTAATATTCGATCAGCACCGGCCCCCACCAATCAATCATCTGCTGCTTGACGTCGGGCGGACAGGGCGCGGCGGCGTGGATCGCGCCGCGCAGCGAGGAAATGTCGTATTTGCCTCGCACTTCCGGCGGCAGCTTCAGCAAGCGCACGAACATCGTCGGCACCAGCTGGCTGTGGGTGGCGCGGTATTTGTCGACGAAACGCAGATAGCTCTCGGCCTCGAAACCTTTCATCACCACCACCGTGGCGCCGACCGCCGCCGCCGTCATGGTGAAGCGCAGGGGCGCGGCGTGATAGAGCGGCGCCGGCGACAGATAGACGCTGTCGGCGTTGACGCCGCACATGTCGACGCACAACAGTTTGAGCAGCGGGTTGAGCACGCCGAACGGCGCCGGCGTCAACGACGTCTCGACCCCCTTGGGCCGCCCGGTCGTGCCGGAGGAATAGAGCATGTCGCGCCCGGCGAAGGCGTTGGCGACGGGCGTCGCCGGCTGCGCCGCCACCTCCATGTCCCAGGAGCGGAAGCCCGGCGCCGGCGTCTCGGTCATGAACAGGATCGGGCCGCCGCTCTTGCCGGCGAAGCCGCGCGTCTGCCCGCCGCCGACCGGCGAGGTGATGAACGCCTTGGCGGCGCAATCGGCGACGATATAAGCGATCTCGTCGGGCTTCAGATAACGGCTGATGGCGGTGTAGATGAGGCCGGCGCGCTGCGCCGCCCAACAGATTTCGACGAACGGCAGCCCGTTCTCCAGCAGCAACGCGACATGGTCGCCGGGTTCGAGGCCGAGACTGGCGAACAGTTGCGCGCCTTGATTGGAACGCCGGTCGAGCTCGGCGTAAGTCAGCGTCTCGCCGGTTTCGGCGATGATGTAGGCGGGCTTGTCGGGCGTCGCCACGGCGTGGAACGACGGATGCTGCATGGACGACCCCTCCCGCGCCGCGCACGTGACCCGCGCGCGGCCGGCGCCAGTTTCCCGCGCGCGGGCGGGAAACGCAAGCGCTGCTGCAGCCGACCTTAGAGGCGCCGCCTCTTATTGCGGGTGGTGCTGGCCGCCGCCGCCGTGGTGCTGGCCGCCGCCCTGATGTTGCCCGCCGCCGTGGTGCTGCCCCCCGCCTTGATGCTGCCCGCCACCCTGATGCTGCCCGCCGCCATCGTGCCGGCGATGATGACCGCCGCCGCCCTCGCCGCCGCCACGCCCGCGGTCGCCGCGCCAATCGCGCTCATAGCGATGTTCGCGCCAGCCGTGGAAACCTTCGCCGCCGCCATAGCCATATCCATTGCGGTAGCCGTAGCCGCACCAGTACCAGCCGCCGCCGCGCCAGCCGTCGTCGTACCAGCACCAGTCGTGCCCGCCGAAGAACAGATCGAGCGGATTGAACAGGAACTGGGCGTTTTGCACCAGCGGCGCCGGCAGCGCGGGCAGCGCCTGCCCCGACATCGCCGCCGGCGACGGCGTCGCGCCGACCACAGCCAAGCCGGCGACAAGGCCGAGGGCTGCAACGGTCTTGCTGAACATGGAGGCTCTCCCATTTTCCCGCGCCGCCGGCGCGCTCGGGCGCCGCACGGCCGCAGTCATTGACGAGAACAAATCGCTGATCCGCGCTTTGACTTCGCGCAAACAGAGTTAACATAGCTGACACGTCAGCGAAAGGGCGCCGCCGCGGCGGGTCGCGCATGTTTTCGTGAGTTTTCGCCCACGACCACCGCCGGCCTTGCGGGAACCTAACCCCGGCTTAACGGTTCAGCCACAAAACTGTTGCGCGAATCGAGCAGATCTGGCGCCATAGGATTCGGCCGGAGAAAGAATCGCGATGGGCCTTGAGCCGAGAATCGTAATTCTCAAAGTTTCATCTGCTCCCTCGCGCGCGGCCTCATTTCCTCATCTGTACGTCAATCGAAAGCGTTTTCCACGAGCGCGTGAGCGCGGCGCTCGAAGCCTTTGCGCGCTCGCCTTCTATCCAGGGGGAAGATGACATTGACCAAGCGGAGCGCGAAACCCAAGCGTCGCATCGGCCGATTTTCCGAGAGCGCGGAAATCATCCCGCTCCCCAAATCCAAACATCTGGCCGAACGCAACCCTCCGCCGATCCGTCCCCTCAACGCCGCGCAAGCCGATTATCTCGACGCCTTGCGCTCCAGTCCGCAGGTGATCGCGCTCGGGCCGGCCGGCTCGGGGAAAACCTGGATCGCCGCCGCCTACGCCGCCGATCTCTTCCGCGCCGGGCGCATCTCGCGCATCATCCTGACCCGCCCGAACGCGCCGTGCGGCCGCTCGCTCGGCTTCTTCCCCGGTTCGCTCGACGACAAATTCGCGCCCTGGGCGGCGCCGGTGCTCGACGCGCTGCGCGAGCGGATGGGCGGCGCGGCGTTCGACATCGCGCGCAAGAACAACGCGATCGAACTGGCGCCGTTCGAGGTGATGCGCGGGCGCTCGTGGCGCCACGCCTTCGTGCTGCTCGACGAAGCGCAGAACGCGACCGCCGCGCAGATGAAAATGTTCCTGACCCGCATCGGCGAGGATTGTCAGGTCGTCGTCAACGGCGACGCCGGCCAGAGCGACATCAAGGAAACCTCGGGCCTCGCGGTGGTGCTCGATCTGGTCGCGCGTTCGCGCCTGCCGGTGCCGGTGATCGAGTTCAGCCACGCCGACATCGTGCGCTCGGAGATTTGCGCGATGTGGGCGCGCGCGTTCAACGACGCCGGGATCTGAGGCGCTGCGTCAGCGTCTCAGCGGCCCGCCACGGCGACGCAGGGGGTTGCTTCCGGCTTGACGTCGTGCACCGCCTCGCGCAGCTCGGCGCGGCCGGAAAAGGCGAAGGCGCCGGGTTCGAGATAGCCTTGCCGGACCAGGCCCTTCAGCTTGTCGTACAACGCGACGTCGCGCGGGCCCGACCAGGTCAGTTCGAACGGGTCGGGGCTGCGGGCCGGCTCCCCGCTCTGCGCCGCGCGGTCGAGCATCCGGATCTTGTCGGCGAGGCCGTGGGCGGGCGAGGTGCGGCGCGCGTCGTCGCGCGACCAGAGATAGATCTCCATCGCGTCGGCCGCCTGTTTGCGCCCCTCCGGCGCGCAGAACCGCCGGGGATCGCCTTCGAGCAGGCAGCTCACCAGCGACACCGTGGCGTCGTGCTCATGAAATTCAAGCAAGTCGCGCAACGTGCGCTCGACGTTCTCGCCGGAACTGCGCAGGCAGGTGGAGAACACCAGATGCGCGTCGCCGCCCGGCTCGGCCGCCCTGGCCGGCGTATAGGACGCAAAATCCGGCTCGACCGAGCGCACTATCGCGGCGGCGCCGTCGAGGATCTTGTCGGCGACATCGTGGCCGAAGCCGCCGCCGCCGTCGATGACGCCGACCACCGCGCCCGCCACTGCTCCCAGCGTGATCAAAACCACCGGTTTCGCCATCTGCGGCCCCCATTCAGAGAAAACGCCGTGACGGCGAACGGAGAGTTCGGCGCCTCATGCGCTCCGCAAGCATACGACGTTAAACATTGTCGATCTGGAGACGTTACTTTGCGTGCGAAAACTTAAGACTTCCATTCCGCTTGCCGGTGTGGCGGTTAATTCCTGTTAAGGGGCCATGAAAATCGAATTGCGCAGTCTGGCCAACGCCTCGACGGGCGCGATTTGGTGTATAGGGGCGCCACGAAGGAGGCTCGTCATGCACCCACCCCGCCGCCCGGCCGCGCGTTCCGACGCCGCGCGTCTCGACCTCGTCCACCGCCCGCGCCGCAACCGCAAGGCCGAATGGTCGCGCCGCCTCGTGCGTGAACATGTGCTGACCACCAACGACCTGATCTGGCCGCTGTTTCTCGTCGAGGGCGAAAAAGCCCGCTTACCTGTCTCCGCCATGCCTGGCGTCGAGCGGCTCAGCGTCGACGAGGCGGTGCGCGACGCGGCGCGCGCGGTCGAACTCGGCGTGCCCGCGCTCGCCTTCTTCCCCTACACCGAGGCGTCGTTGAAGGACGAGACCGGCAGCGAAGCCTATAACGAGCGCAATCTCGTCTGCCGCGCCTGCCGCGCGATCAAGCGCGAGTTTCCGCAACTCGGCCTCATCACCGACGTCGCGCTCGACCCCTACACCAGCCACGGCCATGACGGGTTGATGCAGGGCGAGCGGATCGTCAACGACGAGACGGTCGAGGCGCTGATCCGGCAGGCGCTGGTTCAGGCGCGCGCCGGCGCCGACGTGATGGCGCCCTCCGACATGATGGACGGCCGCGTCGGCGCGATCCGCGAGGCGCTCGACGACGAAGGCTTTCTCGACGTGCAGATCATGGCCTACGCCGCCAAATACGCCAGCGCCTTCTACGGCCCGTTCCGCGACGCGATCGGCTCCAAGGGGGCGCTGAAGGGCGACAAGCGCACCTATCAGATGGACCCCGCCAATTCCGACGAGGCGCTGCGCGAGGTCGAACTCGACATCGCCGAGGGCGCCGACATGGTGATGGTGAAGCCCGGCCTGCCCTATCTCGACATCCTGCGCCGGGTAAAGGACGCCTTCGCGATGCCGACCTTCGCCTATCAGGTGTCGGGCGAATACGCGATGCTGATGGCAGCGGCGAACAACGGCTGGCTCGACGGCGAGCGCGCCATCATGGAAAGCCTCACCGCCTTCAAGCGCGCGGGCGCGGACGGCGTGCTGACCTATTTCGCTCCACTCGCGGCCGAGAAGCTGCGCGCGGGGCGCTAGCTTCCCGTTCCATTTCTTTTTGTTCACCCGGCCTCGCCGTCTTGCGCCGGAGGAAATGTATCGCCATGTCGCAGGAAGCCCCGCTTCCGGGGCGCGGAGGCGATAATGTCGGATACGCAAGGTTCGGGCGGCGGTGCAGCCTGGCGGAACAATCCCTATTCCGGCCCCTACACCACCGATGCGCAAAGCGACCTCGCGCTCTACAGCGGCGTGCTCACCAGGCGCTTCGTTGCCTTCCTGATCGACCTGTTCGTGCTGTCGGTGCCGATCGTGCTGGTGTCGATCTTCATCCTGCTGTTCGGCGTGGTGACGCTCGGCCTCGGCTGGGCACTGTTTTGGCTGGTGTCGCCCTTCTCCATTATCTGGGCGCTGTTCTATTACGGGCTGTCGCTCGGCGGCCCGCACGCCGCCACCATCGGCATGCGCATGCTCGGCATCCACATGGAGATGCTGAATGGCGGGCGGCCCTACTTCCTGCTCGGGGTCGTCCACGCGGTGGCCTACTGGTTTTCTGTATCGTTCCTCACGCCGCTGATTGTGCTGGTCGGCTTCTTCAACCGGCGCGGCC